>NZ_JBHXSC010000005.1:0-182281 GCF_042716505.1 Streptomyces sp. NPDC058674 | reverse complement strand
GCAATAGGGAGAGCCTATCGATATGAGCCTCATCATGTCTTGGACCTTTCGGGACCTCGGCCCCTACCGTCTGTGGCATGGCTCTGGCAACGCGGACGAACCGAAGGCCGTCCACCACGCGCACGCTCTGGGACTCGTCGGTCGGCAAGAAGACCGTGATGGCCGTCTCCGGATTGATCATGCTCGGCTACCTCGTCGTCCACATGCTCGGCAACCTCAAGATCTTCTTCGGCTCCGACGAGTTCAACGGCTACGCCCACTGGCTCCGCACCCTCGGCTCGCCCTTCCTGCACCACGAGTGGGCCCTGTGGATCGTCCGCGTGGCCCTGCTCGCCGCGGTCGTCGCCCACGGCGTGTCCGCGTACCAGCTCAGCCGGCGCGACATCAAGGCCCGCCCGGTGAAGTACGCCCACAAGCGCCGGCGCGCGAGCTACGCCACCCGCACCATGCGCTGGGGCGGCATCATCCTCGCCCTGTTCATCGTCTGGCACCTGCTCGACCTCACCACCCTCACCGTCAACGAACGCGCCTGGGCCGGCCACCCCTACGAGAACGTCCTGTCGACCTTCTCCACCTGGTACGGCAACACCGTCTACATCGTGGCGATGGCCGCCCTCGGCCTGCACGTACGCCACGGGTTCTGGAGCGCGGCCCAGACCCTCGGCGCCGGCACCGCCCGGCGCGACCGGGCGTTGAAGTTCCTGGCCAATGCCCTGGCCCTCGTCCTCTTCGCGGGCTTCGTGTCCGTCCCCGTCGCCGTCATGACCGGAGTGGTGAGCTGACCGTGAACCCCGACGACACCACCTTCGCGCAGTACACCACCGGCGCGCCCCTCGCCGATACCAAGGCCCCCGGAGGCCCCATCGCGGACCGCTGGGACCGCCGCCGCTTCGAGGCCAAGCTGGTCAACCCGGCCAACCGCCGCAAGCACACCGTCATCGTCGTCGGTACCGGCCTGGCCGGCGGCGCGGCCGGTGCGACGCTCGCCGAACAGGGCTACCACGTGGTCCAGTTCTGCTTCTCCGACTCCCCGCGCCGGGCCCACTCCATCGCCGCCCAGGGCGGCATCAACGCAGCGAAGAACTACCGCAACGACGGCGACTCGGTCCACCGCCTCTTCTACGACACCGTCAAGGGCGGGGACTTCCGCGCCCGCGAGTCCAACGTCCACCGCCTCGCCCAGATCTCCGTCGAGATCATCGACCAGTGCGTGGCCCAGGGCGTCCCCTTCGCCCGGGAGTACGGCGGCCTCCTCGACACCCGTTCCTTCGGCGGAGTCCAGGTCTCGCGGACCTTCTACGCCCGCGGCCAGACAGGCCAGCAACTCCTCCTCGGCGCCTACCAGGCCCTCTCCCGGCAGATCGCCGCCGGCAACGTCGACATGCACGCCCGCACCGAGATGCTCGACCTGATCGTGATCGACGGAGCGGCCCGCGGCATCGTCGCCCGCGACCTCGTCACCGGCGAGATCTCCACGCACCACGCCGACGCCGTCGTCCTGGCGAGCGGCGGCTACGGCAACGTGTTCTACCTCTCCACCAACGCCATGAACTCAAACGCGACCGCCGTCTGGCGGGCCCACCGCCGCGGCGCGTACTTCGCCAACCCCTGCTTCACCCAGATCCACCCCACCTGCATCCCGCGCACCGGAGACCACCAGTCCAAGCTCACCCTGATGAGCGAGTCCCTGCGCAACGACGGCCGCATCTGGGTCCCCAAGGCCCAGCACGACACCCGCCCCGCCGCCGAGATCCCCGAGGCGGAACGCGACTACTACCTGGAGCGGATCTACCCCTCCTTCGGCAACCTCGTGCCCCGCGACATCGCCTCCCGCGCCGCCAAGAACGTCTGCGACGAGGGCCGGGGCGTCGGCCCCGGCGGCCAGGGCGTCTACCTCGACTTCGCCGACGCCATCCGCCGCATGGGCAGGGACGCGGTGGCCGAGAAGTACGGCAACCTCTTCGACATGTACGAGCGGATCACCGCGGAGAACCCGTACGAGGTCCCCATGCGGATCTACCCCGCGGTCCACTACACGATGGGCGGACTGTGGGTCGACTACGACCTCCAGACCACCGTCCCGGGACTCTTCGCGGTCGGCGAGGCCAACTTCTCCGACCACGGAGCCAACCGCCTCGGCGCGTCCGCCCTCATGCAGGGACTGGCCGACGGCTACTTCGTGCTCCCCTCCACCATCAACGACTACCTGGCCCGCCACCCCCACCGGGAAGCCGTCGGCGACGGCCACCCCGAGACCGCCGCCGTCGTGCGCGAGACCCGCGAGCGCCTCGCGCGCCTGCTCGCCGTCGACGGCGACCGCACCCCGGACTCCTTCCACCGCGAGATCGGCGAACTCATGTGGGAGTACTGCGGCATGGCCCGTACCGAGGAGGGACTGCGCAAGGCGCTCCAGCGGCTCCCGGAGATCCGCGAGGAGTTCTGGCGGCGGATCAAGGTCCCCGGCCGCGGCGAGGAATTCAACCAGTCGCTGGAGAAGGCCAACCGCATCGTCGACTACCTCGAACTCGCCGAGCTGATGTGTCTCGACGCCCTCCACCGCACCGAATCCTGCGGCGGCCACTTCCGCGAGGAGTCCCAGACCCCGGACGGCGAAGCCGAGCGGCGCGACGAGGAGTTCTCCTACGTCGCGGCATGGGAGTACGGCGGGACCGCGGACCGTCCCCCGGGCCCGGACGGCGCAGGCCGCGCCCCCGTCCTGCACAAGGAAGACCTCGCCTTCGAGTACGTCCACCCCACCCAGCGGAGCTACGCATGAAGCTCACCCTGCGCGTCTGGCGCCAGCGGAACCCCGACGCCCCCGGCGCCATGGCCTCCTACCAGGTCGACGGCATCTCCGAGGACATGTCCTTCCTCGAGATGCTCGACACCCTCAACGAGGACCTCATCCTGCGCGGTGAGGAGCCGGTCGCCTTCGACCACGACTGCCGCGAGGGGATCTGCGGCGCCTGCAGCCTCGTCATCAACGGGGACGCCCACGGCCCGGAGCGCACCACGACCTGCCAGCTCCACATGCGGTCCTTCACCGACGGCGACACCATCGACGTCGAGCCCTGGCGTGCCGCCGCCTTCCCGGTGGTCAAGGACCTCGTCGTCGACCGGGGCGCCTTCGACCGCATCATCCAGGCCGGCGGCTACATCACCGCCCCCACCGGCGCGGCCCCCGAGGCCCACGCCACCGCCGTGCCCAAGGCCGACGCCGACCACGCCTTCGAGCACGCCGAGTGCATCGGCTGCGGGGCCTGTGTGGCGGCCTGCCCCAACGGCTCCGCGATGCTCTTCACCTCGGCCAAGGTCAACCACCTGAACGTCCTCCCGCAGGGGTCGCCCGAGCGCGAGACCCGGGTCCTGGACATGGTGGCCACAATGGACGAGGAGGGCTTCGGCGGCTGCACCCTGGCCGGGGAGTGCGCCACGGCCTGCCCCAAGGGCATCCCGCTGCCCTCGATCGCCGCGATGAACAAGGAGTGGCTGCGGGCCCTCCGCAAGGGCACGCGCTGATCCGCCCGGCGCTGATCCGGAGCTGCCGCACCGGCTCCGTCGCCGCCTGCGCCGATCGGCTGACCGGGACCCGCCTCCGCCGCGCCGCGCCTCGGCGCACCCCCGGCCATGGGTGACAGTGGGGCCCATGCCACACGCCCCCGCCGGGTACGGACCACGCCGCCGCACCGTGCTGGCCGCCGCCCTCGCCCCCCTGGGGGCGGCCGCCTGCTCGGTGGAGGAACAGCCCCGCGCCCCTGCCCCCGGTCCGACGGCCGGACCGCCCGACGCCTTGATCATGATCGTCCGGCATGCCGAGAAGCTCTACGCGGGCGACACGGGCGAGGACGACGAGGGCGTCGAGCACCCGGGCTTCCTGGCCGGCCGCGGCATGCGCCGCGCCGATGAGCTGCCGCGCCTCTTCGCCCCGTCGAGGGGCGCCTCGCTGCCCCGCCCCGCCGCCGTCTTCGCGGCCGGCGGCAAGGCGGGGGCCCCCGAGCGGAGCCGGCAGACGGTGACGCCCCTGGCCGCCGCACTGCGCACGCCCGTCCGCGCCGAGTTCGCCCTCGGCGCCGAACCGGACCTCGCGCGGGCCGTACTGGCCGCTCCGATGCCGGTCCTGGTCTGCTGGGAGCAGACCGGCGTCCCCCGCCTGGTCCGCGCCCTCGGCGTGCACCAGGTGCTCGGGGTCCCCGCCGACTGGCCCGACCGCTACGACCTCGTCTGGATGTTCACCCGCCGCCAGAGCCGCTGGAGCTTCCGCGAACTGCCCCAGCACCTGCTCCCCGGGGACGCGTAGCGACCCGAGCAGGTCCCCGTGGCCGCACCCCGGCCGCCATGGCGTCAGCGACTCCGGACGAGCCCGGACAACTCAGAGCACGCGTTCGATGCGGGCGCGGCGGATGAGGTTCTTGCCGGGCTCGCGGACCGTGTCGAAGGCCGCGTTGTTGAGCAGGACGCAGCTGCCCGAGGGGCTGTTCACGGTGACGGTGGTGGCTTGGCCGTTGTCCAGGTTGGTGACCTTCAGCTTGGTGCCGAGGGGGAAGGTGCCGCTGCTTGCCGCCGGCGCTCCGGCCTCGCCGGACAGGGTGACCGTCGACCCCTGGCACACCACCTCGCCGGTGGCCGGCGCGACCTGCACGCCCGCCGTTGCGGCCGCGCCCGCCGCTCCGGCGGCGCCGGCGGGTGCCTCGCCGCCGCCCACGCGTTCGATGCGTGCGCGGCGGATGAGGTTCTTGCCGGGCTCGCGGACCGTGTCGAAGGCCGCGTTGTTGAGCAGGACGCAGCTGCCCGAGGGGCTGTTCACGGTGACGGTGGTGGCTTGGCCGTTGTCCAGGTTGGTGACCTTCAGCCTGGTGCCGAGGGGGAAGGTGCCGCTGCTTGCCGCCGGCGCTCCGGCCTCGCCGGACAAGGTGACCGTCGACCCCTGGCACACCACCTCGGGCGCGGCGGCGTTGCCGGTCGCCACCGTGGCCGCGACACCTCCCGCCACCAGCGCTCCCGCGACGACGGACAGCACGAGCTTCTTCTTGGGACTCACAGTCCTTTTCCGGGACATGGGCACTCCTCGACTCGATGGATGCTGCCCCCTGCATAACCGCCGGCTTCGCCTGCGGGTCCGCTCTTGTCGCAGGCTTACAAATCCGGCGGTGTGGAGGTTCCGGTTCCGCCGCGGCCTGCCCGGCGGGCCGGGTCCACCGGGGCGCGTCCGTGCAAAGAAGCAGGTGGGAGCCGGTCGCCCGAGGCGATCGCATGGATAGCGCATGGATGGAGTCCTCGCGCCGACCGCCCCGACCCCCGCGGAAGCGCGGCGGCCATAAGACGGCTTTAAGGTCCGGTTAGTCCGCCCTTAGGGATCGAGGCGCGCGGTGCGGTCGCGCAGACCGACGCAGCAGCGGCCCTGTCGGCGGAGGCGACGAAACGCCCGGGGGCGGCCCGGCCGGCGCTACGCAGACCCCGCCAGGGCCCGCGCCAGGTACGCCGATGTGCGGCCGGCTCCCGACGCCGCCACCTCCGCCGGGGTGCCCGACGCCACGATGCGGCCGCCCGCCGTGCCGCCGCCCGGGCCCAGGTCGATCACCCAGTCCGCCCCCGCCACCACCGCCATGTCGTGCTCCACCACGACCACCGAGTGCCCGGCGTCCACCAGCCCGTGCAACTGCCGCAGCAGCACCACCACATCGGCCGGATGCAGGCCCGTCGTCGGCTCGTCCAGCAGGTACAGCGTGTGATCGCGGCGCAGCCGCTGGAGTTCCGTCGCCAGCTTGATGCGCTGCGCCTCGCCGCCCGACAGCTCCGTCGCCGGCTGCCCCAGCCGCAGGTAGCCCAGCCCGACGCCCTCCAGCGCCCGCAGGCTGCGCTCCGCCGCCGGGACCCCTGCGAAGAAGGCCGTCGCCGCCTCCACCGTCAGGGCCAGCACCTCCGCGATGTTCAGCCCCCGGTGGCGCACTTCGAGCGTCTCGGCGTTGTACCGGGCGCCCGCGCAGTCCGGGCACGGGGCGTACGTACTGGGCAGGAACAACAGCTCCACCGAGACGAACCCCTCGCCCTGGCAGGTCTCACAGCGGCCGCCCGCCACGTTGAAGGAGAACCGGCCCGCCTTCCAACCGCGCGCCCGCGCCTGCGGCTCGGCCGCGAAGATCCTGCGCACGACGTCGAACAGCCCCGTGTACGTCGCCAGGTTGGACCGGGGAGTCCGGCCGATCGGCTTCTGGTCCACCTCCACGAGCCGCCGTACGGGGAAGTCCGGCTCCGCCAGCCGCTCGCCGACCTCCCGGGCCAGCACCTGCCCCACCAGCGTCGACTTGCCCGATCCCGACACCCCGGTCACGGCCGTGAACACCCCCAGGGGGAACCGCGCCGCCACTGCCCGCAGGTTGTGCAGGTCGACCCCTTCCAACTGCACGGACCCGGTCGCCCGCCGCACCGGCCCGCGCGCCGCGGCCCCGGCGCCGGTGCCGAACAGGTGCCGCGCCGTCGCCGACCGCGCCACACCGGCCAGCCCCGGCGGCGGCCCGCTGTACAGCACCTGCCCGCCGTGCTCACCGGCCAGCGGCCCCACGTCCACCAGCCAGTCCGCGTGCCGCACCACGTCCATGTGGTGCTCCACGACGAACACCGTGTTCCCGGCCTCCTTGAGCCGGTCCAGGACGCCGAGCAGTGCCTCCGTGTCGGCCGGGTGCAGCCCGGCCGAGGGCTCGTCGAGCACGTACACCACCCCGAACAGCCCCGACCGCAGCTGTGTCGCGAGCCGCAGTCGCTGCAGCTCGCCCGCGGAGAGGCTGGGCGCGGTGCGGTCCAGGCTCAGGTACCCGAGCCCGAGCTCCGTGACGGGCCGGATCCGCGACCGCAGGTCCTCGGCGAGCACCCGGGCCGCCTCCCCGGACGCCGGCGCGGAGGCCAGTACGCCGTCCAGTTCGGACAGCGCCATCCCCGCCAGCTCCGCGATGCCGTACCCCGCGAAGGTCACGGCCAGCGCCTCGGGCCGCAGCCGCCGCCCTTCGCACGCCGGGCACGGGGAGTCCTCCAGGAACCTCTCGGCGCGTGCCCGCAGGGTGGCGCTCTTGCTGTCCGCGTACGTCCGCATGACGTAGCGGTGGGCGCTCGTGTACGTGCCCTGGTAGGGCCGTTGGATGCGGTCGGCGTCCCGTACCGGGTGCACGGTCACCACCGGCTGCTCCTCGGTGAACAGAATCCACTCGCGGTCCTTCGCAGGCAGTTCCCGCCAGGCGCGGTCCACGTCGTGGCCGAGCGCCTCCAGGATGTCCCGCAGGTTCTTGCCCTGCCAGGCGCCGGGCCACGCGGCGATCGCACCCTGCCGGATCGACAGGGCCGGGTCCGGGACGAGGAGTTCCTCGCTGGTCCGGTGGATACGGCCCAGCCCGTGGCACGAAGGGCAGGCGCCGGCCGCGGTGTTGGGGGAGAAGGCGTCGGAGTCCAGCCGGCCGGCCCCCGGGGGGTGGGTTCCGGCGCGCGAGTAGAGCATCCGCAGCGAGTTCGACAGCAGGGTCACCGTGCCCACGGAGGACCGCGAGCCGGGGGAGGAGCGCCGCTGCTCCAGCGAGACGGCCGGCGGCAGACCGGTGACGGAGTCGACCTTCGGGGCGCCGATCTGGTGGATGAGACGGCGGGCGTACGGGGCCACCGACTCGAAGTACCGGCGCTGGGCCTCGGCGTAGAGGGTGCCGAAGGCGAGGGAGCTCTTCCCGGAGCCGGAGACGCCGGTGAACACGGTCAGCGCGTCACGGGGGACGTCCACGTCGACACCGCGCAGATTGTGCTCCCGGGCGCCGCGCACCCGGACGAACGGATCGTGAGCGGCGGCGGTGGCCGCTGCGGAAGCGGCAGCGGAGGCAGACGGGGACGGGGAAGGAGAGGCGTCGGCCGGGGCGGGGGAGGGGTCGGCGGGCTGGTGCATTCGTCCCAGTTTAGAGGCCCGCGATCCGGGCCAGCCCGCGGTAGGACTCCAACAGCGCCGTCCGGTCGTACGTGGAGGTGGTGACCAGCAGTTCGTCGGCGCCCGTCAGGTCGGCCACCTCGGCCAGCTGCGCCGCCACCTGCTCCTCGGTGCCGTGGACGTGCCCGCGCAGGGCGCCCTCGTACAGCCCGCGCTCCTTCGGGGCCATCTCCAGGGACTCGACCTCCTCGGCCGGGCGCAGGGGCGGGAAGCTGCCCCGGGTGCGGGAGTACGCCAGGGCCCACGCCTCCGGGACCAGGATGCGACGGGCCGCCTCCTCGGTGGGGGCCACCGCCACGGTTCCGGAGACGATCACGTACGGCTCCGCGGCCCGGGCGGACGGCCGGAACTCCCTGCGGTACGTCCCGACGGCCTCCGCGAGCCGGTCGCGGGAGCGCAGGTCGCCGACCACCACCGGCAGTCCGGCCCGGGCCGCGATCCCGGCGCCCTCGCCGGTGGCCAGCACGAAGGCCGGGACCCCCAGACCCTCGGCGGGACGGGCGTGGACCTCGGGGTGCGCCCGCTGGGTGCCGTCGAGCCAGCCCAGCAGCTCGGCCAGCTGCTCCTCGAACCGGTCGGCGTCCCCGACGCCGCGGCCCAGCGCCCGCCGGATGCCGTCGGTGAAGCCCACGGAGCGGCCGAGCCCCATGTCGATCCGGCCGGGGAACAGCGACTCCAGCACCCCGAACTGCTCGGCGACCACCAGCGGCTGGTGGTTGGGCAGCATCACGCCGCCCGTGCCGACGCGGATCCGGCCGGTCGCCCCCGCGACGGCGGCCGCCAGCACGGTGGGCGCGGAGCCGGCGACTCCGGGCACGCTGTGGTGCTCCGAGACCCAGAACCGGTGGTACCCCAGGGCGTCGGCCGCGCGGGCCAGCTCCACGGTGTCGCGCAGGGCCTGCGGGGCGGGGTGGCCCTCGCGGGTGCGGGACCGGTCGAGTATCGAGACGGTGCGGATCACACTGCTCTCAACGTCCTGCGGGCGTCCTGATTCCCGGCCGGTGTCCCCGCCCTCCCCGGTACGCCCCCGTGTCCTGCGCACGGTGCCCGCGCCGGGGCCGTTTCCCGTACGCCCTGGGTCCTGTCGTCGAAGTAGGGCCAGGCGGGACTTTGACGACAGGCCTAGGCTGCCGGGATGAGTGAGAGCGCCGGGCGGCCGCTGGCCGTCTTCGACATCGACAACACCTTGGCCGACACCGGCCACCGCCAGCACTTCCTGGAGCGGCGGCCCCGGGACTGGAGCGGCTTCTTCGGCGCCGCTCCGGCCGATCCGCCGCTCGCGCGCGGGGTGTCGCTGGCGGTGGAGAGCGCGGTCGAGTGCGAGGTGGTGTACCTGACGGGGCGCCCCGAGCGGTGCCGGGCGGACACGGCCGACTGGCTCGCCCGTCACGGGCTCCCCGAGGGGCGGGTGTGGATGCGCGGCAACCAGGACCGCCGTCCGGCCCGGACGACGAAGCTGGAGGTGCTCCGGCGGATCGCCCGGGGCCGGGAGGTGCGGATGCTCGTCGACGACGACGAGCTGGTGTGCCGGGACGCACGCGCCGCGGGCTTCCGGGTGGTTCTGGCCGACTGGGCCGCGGCCGCACCGGAGCTCAAGGCCGCCCAGGAGGGGGAGGGCCGGACCTGAGCCGACGGGGCGGGGCCCGGACGTCGGAACCGAGCCCGGCGCCCTGGGGCCGAGCCTGGGCCGGGGGTAACGGGCCCGGGGTGGTGTGCCGGGCCGTTCCCCGGTTGCCGGCCGGGCCGGGACCGGGCCGGGACCGGGGCGTGGGGGTTCAGCGGGGGCGGGGGCGGGTCAGGCGTCCTCGTCCAGGCGGAAGCCCACCTTGAGCCCCACCTGGTAGTGCGCGACCCGGCCGTCCTCGATGTGTCCGCGCACCTGCACGACTTCGAACCAGTCCAGATTGCGCAGGTGCCGGCTCGCCCGCGTGATGCCGTTGCTGATGGCCTGGTCGATGCCCTCCGGGGACGTGCCGACGATCTCGGTCACCCGGTACGTGTGATTGGACATGGGGTCTCCCGACACTGGGTGGCTGTTGCCTCGTTCCACGGTGCCCCAGTAAGCCCCGGTCCGCGAACTTTGCGCGAACAGTCGTGTGCGAAATGCCCTTGACCGGCCTATTGGTCTATGCCAATTTCAAGCCATCTGAGCCCCGTCCCCAGAAGGTGACCTTCGTGAAGATGCGCTTCCTTGCCGTATCCACCGCCCTCGCGGCCGCGACCGCCCTCACGGGATGCAGCCAGCTGTCCGGCCCGGCCGACGGGCCGCAGAAGGTGACGCTCTGGCTGATGAAGGGCAGCGCCTCCGACGACTTCATCGGCAAGTTCACCGCGTCCTTCGAGAAGGAGCACCCCGGCGTGGACCTGGAGGTCAGAATCCAGGAGTGGACGGGCATCGGCGACAAGGTCAACGCCGTCCTCGCGGGGACGAGCAAGGAGACCGCCGACGTCATCGAGGTCGGCAACACCCAGGTGGCCCGGTACATCGAGAACGGCGGCCTCTCCGAACTCACCCTCGAAGGACTGAGGGAGTGGGGCAACAAGGACTGGCTCAAGGGCCTCTCCGACCCCGGCAGCCTCAACGGCGCCCAGTACGGAGTGCCCTGGTACGCCGCCAACCGGGTGGTCATCTACAACAAGGAAGTCTTCACCGAGGCGGGCATCAAGACCCCGCCCAGGAACCGCCAGGAGTGGATCCAGGCCACCCAGCGGCTCGACAAGGCCGACCAGCAGGGCATCTACCTCGCGGGCCAGAACTGGTACGTCCTCGCCGGGTTCATCTGGGACGAGGGCGGCGAACTCGCCGTCGAGAACAGCGGGAAGTGGTCGGGCGCGCTCAACGACGACAAGGCCCTCGCGGGGATGCAGTTCTACAAGCAGCTCCAGGCGCTCGGCGACGGCCCCAAGGACGCCGACGAGGAGACGCCCCCGCAGTCGGAGGTCTTCGCCCGAGGCCGGGTCGCGCAGATCATCGCCCCGCCCAGCCAGGTCAAGGAGATCGAGGCGGCCAATCCGGCGCTGAAGGGCAAGCTCGGCTTCTTCCCGATCCCCGGCAAGACCTCCGAGAAGCCCGGTGCCGTCTTCATCGGCGGGTCCGACCTGATCATCCCCGAGAAGACCCGGCAGCGGCCCCGCGCCGTGGACGTGATCACCGCCCTGGTCAGCGAGAAGTGGCAGACGGAACTGGCCCGCACCATGAGCTACGTGCCGAACAGGACCAGCCTCGCGCACGTGGTCGAGGGCAACGAGGGCGCCGCTGCCATGGCCCCCGGCGCGGCCCAGGGCCGGGCCACGCCGAAGTCGCCCCGGTGGGCCGAGGTCGAGGCCGAGAACCCGATCAAACCCTTCATGACGGCCGTCCTGACCGGCCAGGACCCCGAACAGGCGGCCCGCGTCGCCTCGGACGCGATCAGCCAGGCCCTCGCGTCCGACCGCTGACCCGCAGGCCGCCGCACCGCACCCGCACCGCGCCGCACCGCCACCGCCGAGTTCAGCCTCCTCACATCCGGGGGCCGTCGGCCGGTCATGTCGAATCCAGTCCGCCACGGAAGAAGTAAGGAGCCAGGCCGCACATCGGCCGGCCTGGCTCCCGTGCCCGGATCAGGAGCCGCCATGACCATCGCACCCCTGTCCCCGTCCCCCCTCCTCACGGCCCCCGCCCCCGCGCCCGTCCTCGCCCCCGCCCCCGCATCCGTCCTCGCCCCCGTGCCGGCCGCCGTGCCCCCGCCCGGCCCGAGCCCGCGCTACACCGTCCGCATCGCCCGCGACGACGACGAGGTGCGCGCCGCGCAGCGCCTGCGCCACCAGGTCTTCGCGGGCGAGCTCGGCGCCCGCCTCGACGGCCCCGAGCCCGGACTGGACGCGGACGCCTTCGACGCGTACTGCGATCACCTGCTGGTCCTGGACGAGGAGACCGGCGAGGTCGTGGGAACCTACCGGCTGCTGCCCCCCGCGCGGGCCGCGGTCGCCGGACGCCTCTACTCCGAGGCCGAGTTCGACCTCTCCGCCCTCGCCCCCATCCGCCCCGACCTCGTCGAGGTCGGCCGTTCCTGCGTCCACCCCGACCACCGCAACGGCGCCGTCATCGCCCTCATCTGGGCCGGCCTCGCCCGTTACATGGACCGCTCCGGGCACAACTGGCTCGCCGGCTGCTGCTCCGTCCCCCTCGCCGACGGCGGGATTCTGGCCGCCGCCACCCGCGACACCGTCCTGGCCCGCAACCTCGCCCCCGAGGAGTACCGCGTCACCCCGCACCTCCCCTGGAACGGCGAAGGCATCAGCCACCCCGACCGCATGGAACTCCCCCCGCTGCTCCGCGGCTACCTCCGCCTGGGTGCCTGGGTCTGCGGCGAGCCCGCCCTCGACGCAGGTTTCGGCTGCGCCGACCTGTACGTGCTCCTCTCGCTGCGCCGCACCAACCCGCGCTACCTCAAGCACTTCCTCTCGCTCGCGCCGACCGCATGAGCAGCTGGCTCCCCACCTCGCCCTGCACCCCCGGAACCTGCGCCGGCCGCCGGGGAAGCAGTGCGAGCGTCCCGCGCGCGGTGCTCCGGCTGGCGGCCGCCCTCGCCCTCATGACGGCCTGCGTCCTGGGCGCCGCAGCGGTCGGACTGCTGCCGGCCGGGCGCCGGGACGCGGTGGTGCGCGCCTGGTGCACCGCGCTCCTGCGGGCCCTCGGCATACGGATCACCCGGCACGGCAGCCCCGGTGGCGACGGCGGCCGCCTGATCGTCGCCAACCACATCTCCTGGCTGGACATCCCTCTCGTCCTCGCCGTGCTGCCCTCCCGCATGCTGGCCAAGAGCGACCTGCGGACCTGGCCGGTCCTCGGCCGCCTCGCCCGGCGGGCCGGCACCCTCTTCATCGAACGCGACCGCATCCGCGCCCTGCCCGCCACCATCGAGGACATCACGCACGCCCTGCTGGCCGGGGACCGGGTCACCGTCTTCCCCGAGGGCTCCACTTGGTGCGGACGGGCCCGGGGGACCTTCCACCGGGCCGCCTTCCAGTCCGCCCTGGACGCCCGGGTCCCCGTACAACCCCTGCACCTCGCGTACCTGCGGGGTGACGGGGGGCCCGCCGGGGAGGCCGCCTTCGTCGGGGACGACCCGCTGACCGCCTCCCTCTGGCGGATCGCCCGGGCCCGCGGAGTACGGGCCGAGATCACGCTGCTGCCGCGGATCCCGCCGGGCCGGCACGCGGACCGGCGGGACCTCGCGGCGGCAGCTCAGGCAGCCGTGGCCGCCGCCGCGGGTCCCGCGCCGCTCCCGGGCGTACCCGATCAGCCCGCCGCGCCCTCGGCGACCGACAGGGACAGCGCGAAGCGGCCTGCCGCATCCGTCCACCACTGGGTCAACTCCAGCCCGGCCGCAGCAAGTTCCTTGCGCACGCCCTCCTGACGGAACTTCGCGGAGATCTCCGTCAGGATCTCCTCACCCGCCGCGAACGGCACCACGAGATCCAGCGCCGGGATCTTCACCACCACGTCGGCCCGGGCCCGCAACCGCATCTCGATCCACTCCTGCTCCCCGTTCCACAGCGCCACGTGCTCGAAGTCGGCGAGGCCGAAGTCGGCGCCCAACTCCCGGTTGACGACGGCCAGCACGTTCTTGTTGAACTCCGCCGTCACCCCCCGCGCATCGTCGTACGCCGCCACCAGCACGGACTCGTCCTTCACCAGGTCCGTCCCCATCAACAGCGCGTCCCCCGGCGACAGCATCGCCCGTACGGACGACAGGAACAGCGCCCGCTCCGGCGGCAGCAGATTTCCGATCGTGCCGCCCAGGAACACCACCAGCCGGGGCCCGGGGGACTCGGGCAGCCGCAGCGCCCGCGTGAAGTCGGCCAGCAGCGCGTGCACCCGCAGCCCCGGATGCCCGGCGAGCAGGGACTGCGCCGCGCCCTGCAACGCGCTCTCGCTCACGTCCACCGGTACGTACATGTCCAGCGCGGGCAAGGCCTCGATCAGGTGCCGGGTCTTCTCGGAGGAGCCTGAACCCAGCTCCACCAGCGTCCGGGCCCCGCTCTCCGAGGCGATCTCCCGCGCCCGCTCCAGCAGGATCTCCCGCTCCGCCCGGGTCGGGTAGTACTCGGACAGCCGGGTGATCTCCTCGAACAGCTCGCTGCCCCGCGCGTCGTAGAACCACTTCGGCGGCAGCGCCTTGGGCGTCCCCGTCAGCCCGTGCAGGACGTCCGTGCGCAGTGCGGCCCCCGCGGTGCTCTCGTCCAGGGTCCGGGTCAACTGGAAGTCACTCACGAGCGCTCCTTCTCCCCCAGCGGGGTGTCCTTCGAGAGGGGTCAGTTCGACCCGGGTGCGGGTGGCGGTCAACAGGGTCCGGTCGGGCACTTCGCGCCAGCGGGAGTCGTCGTCGTACGGCTCGGACGCCACCACCGTGCGCCGGGCCTGCGGATCGTGCAGGTACCAGAGCGAATCGCCCCAGGCCGTCGCGGCGATGGCCGCCCCGTCGGTCAGCAGCAGGTTCAGCCGGGAGCCGGGCGAGGCCGCGGCCACCTCCCGGACCGGCTCGGCGAGCGCCGTGCCCAGGTCGTCCCCGGCGCGCAGCCGACGCAGGACCAGCGCCCAGAGCAGCGCCGAATCCGTGCGCGCGGTCAGCCGCAGCAGCTCCTCGGGCGGCAGTGCGGCGGCCAGGGGGGCCACCGCGCCGGGCCAGTCCCGCACCGCGCCGTTGTGGCTGAACAGCCAGGGGCCGTCCGCGAAGGGCGCCGCCGCGGCCTCCCCGTCGGCCCCGGCCAAGGTGGCGTCCCGTACCGCCGCCAGCAGGGCCCCGCTGCGCACGACCCGGGCGATGTCCGCGAAGCCCTCGTCCGCCCAGACGGGGCCGGACCGGCGGTAGCGGCCCGGGACCGGGTCGCCCTCCGCGTACCAGCCGACGCCGAAGCCGTCGGCGTTGACCGTGCCGTACCGCTGTCGGCGCGGCTCCCAGGACTGCCGGACCAGGGAGTGTTCGGGATCGCTCAGGAGTCTCCCCAGGGCCGCTTCCGGCCCCAGGTAGGCAAGGTGACGACACATCAGCTGTCACCGTCGCGGGCCGTGCGGAAGCCGGAGAAGATCTGCCTGCGCACCGGGAGGTCCCAGTTGCGGAAGGTGCCCCGGCAGGCGACCGGGTCCACCGCGAAGGAACCGCCGCGCAGCACCTTGTGCTCCGGCCCGAAGAACACCTGCGAGTACTCCCGGTACGGGAACGCCCGGAATCCGGGGTACGGCGTGAAGTCGGAGGACGTCCACTCCCACACGTCGCCGATCAGCTGGCGCACCCCGAGCGGGGAGGCCCCGGCCGGATAGCTGCCCGCCCGGGCCGGCCTCAGGTGCCGCTGCCCCAGATTTGCGTGGGCCGGGGTGGGCTCGGTGTCACCCCACGGGTAGCGGGTGGAGCGGCCGGAGGCCGGGTCGTGGCGGGCGGCCTTCTCCCACTCGGCCTCCGTGGGCAGCCGGCGCCCCGCCCACCGGGCGTAGGCGTCGGCCTCGTACCAGCTGACGTGCAGCACGGGCTCCTCGCCCGGCACCGGCTCGGTCACCCCGAAGCGGCGGCGGAGCCACTGGTCACCGTCCCGGCGCCAGAACAGCGGTGCCCCGATGCCGTGCGTGCGGATCTGCTCCCAGCCGGCCGGCGCCCACCAGCGGGGCTCCTCGTAGCCGCCGTCCGCGATGAACGCCTCGTACGCGGCATTGGTCACCGGCGCCGTGTCCATCCAGAACGGCCCGGTCTCCCGGGTGTGCGCCGGCCGCTCGTTGTCCAGCGACCAGGGCTCGGTGGAGGTGCCCATGGTGAACGGGCCGCCGGGGACGAGGACCTCGGCCGCGGCGGGCGGATCGTAGGGCGCCTGCGGGTCCGGGGCCGCCAGCACCGGCGGGCCGGAACGCAGCTGATGAGTGATCAGCATCGTTTCGTCGTGCTGCTGTTCGTGTTGGGCGATCATCCCGAAGACGTATCCGGAGTCCAGCAGGGCGGTGCCCTCCAGCGGGGTGTGCTCCAGCAGGTCGAAGACCCGGCCCCGGACCTCGGCCGCGTACCGGCGGGCCTCCTCGGGCCCCAGCAGCGGCAGTTTGGGCCGCTCCGCGCGCGGGTGCTCGAAGGCGTCGTAGAGCGGGTCGATCTCCGGGCGCATGGACGCGCGGCCCGCGACGTTGCGCAGCAGCCACAGCTCCTCCATGTTCCCGATGTGCGCCAGGTCCCACACCAGCGGCGACATCAGCGGGGAGTGCTGGGCGACCAGGTCGGGGCCGCTCACCGGGTCGGTGAGGCCGGCCGTACGGGCACGGGCCGCGGTCAGGGCCGCGGCGGCCCGCTCCCGCAGGTCGGGGGCGGGTCGGGGGCGTTCGGCGTCGGTCGTCACGAGCGGGCCCCCGTTCCGCCGGTCCGCAGCGCCGGCGGATCGTCGGCGGGACATCGCCCGCGCAGGACGTACCGCTCGGCGAAGGCCGCGACGGTGTCGCGGACTTCGGGGCCGGCGCCGAGCCGGGGCAGCGCCTCGGCGGCGGCCCGGAAGCAGAGGGCCGCGGCGTTCCGCAGCTCGGGGTCGGCGAGGCCGTACCGGGCGGCCGACCTCCACAGCGGATTGCGGGGCGCGGGGCCCGGTCCGTAGGAGTCGGCCAGCCCCTTGGCCACGGTGTACGCCGTCTCGGCGGCTTCCGGATCGTCGAACAGCGCGTGCACGACGGCCACCGGGACCAGCCACCCGTCGTCGCCGGGCTGCGCGTCGATCATGCGCAGTTCGAGGTGGCCGCGCGGCCGGACCGGGGGGAACAGCGTGCTCTGGTGGTAGTCCAGGTCGTCCCGGGTCGGCCGCCGCAGTCCCGGCGGGCCGTCGCCGCGCAGCCAGTCCCGGAAGGTCATCCCGCGGGGCGCCGACCACGGATCGCCGTCGTACGACCGTACGCACATCACCTCGGTGTCGAGGGCCTGCCGGGTCCACGCGGAGCGGGGCGCGGCCTCCAGGGGAGGGGCGAGGGCGCGCCGGGGGTCGATGTCGCCCCACGTGCCCTGGCGGGCGCAGCGCCAGCCGGCGTACGGGCCTTCGGGACCGGGGGAGTTGGCGAAGGCGGCCACCAGCACCGCGCCCAGCAGGTGAGCCAGCCGCCAGCGCCGCCCGAGGCCGAAGGGTCCGGGCTCCTCGAACCCGGCGTCCACGCAGACCTGCACGGACGTGGAGGCGCGCATCATGGCGCGGCCGGCCGGGCCGGTGCGGTCGAAGTGCGCCTCCATCGCCCGGTAGCGCGGGCTGTCGAGCAGTCGCCGCTGCGGGCGCCGGGGGTCCTGTCCGAGGCCGCGCAGGGCGAGGCCCCGGGAGAGGAGGGCGGAGCGTACGGCGGTGAGGTCGGCCTGGAGGCCGTCCAGGCACCCGGTCAGGGAGGCGGCGGGGGCGGAGCTCAGTTCGAGCTGGCCGCCGGGCTCGACGGTGAGTCCGGAGTTCAGGGGCAGGGCCCGGGCGGCGGCGTGCGCGGCGCGCAAGCGCTCGGGCGGCAGCGGCTGGTCGGGGCGCTCGACGTCCACGACCAGCCATTCGAGCTCGGCACCGAGCAGGCGCGGCGGGCCGGTCTTGAAGCATATGCCGTGGAGCAGCTCCTCGGCCTGCGTCTCCGTGAGGGGGGAGCCGGATGGGGGAACCGATGGGGGAGGGGCCTTCGGGAGCGGTGCGGGAGCGGATGAGTCCTGTGACATGACCGGGTCCTCGTCTCCTGTCGACAGCCGTGGCATCACCGGTGCCTACCCGTCTCGCAGGCACTAATTCCTTTGCCGCCGGGGTCTGCGGTGCGCAGGATGGCGGGGTGAGCAGCAGATTGCGCGAGATCGCGCGGGAGAACGCGGAGATCCTGGCGGCCGGCGGCTACCGGACGCGGTCGGGACGGCAGGTTTCGCTGGCCGCCGCCCTGGCGGAGGCCAAGGCAGGAACCAGGATATACGGGCCGAACCGGGTCGCTCCAGACGAACTGCCGCCGCCTGCGGCCGCCCGGACCGATGTGGAGGTCACGGGGGAGAGCAGCACGGTCGCGGCCCGCAGGCTCGCGACGGACGGCGCGGACGGTCCCGGCGCCGGTCCGGTGGCCGTCCTGAACTTCGCCTCGGCCAGGAACCCCGGGGGCGGCTACGTCCGCGGCGCCAAGGCCCAGGAGGAAGCGCTGTGCCGTGCCTCGGCGCTCTACGAGACCCTGCTGGAGGCGCCCGAGTACTACGCGGTCCACCGGGCGGAGCGCAGCACCTTCTACACCGACCGGGTGATTCACTCGCCCGGAGTCCCCGTCTTCCGCGACGACCGCGGGGCACTCCTGGAGACCCCCTTCCGCGCGGGCTTCCTCACCTCCCCCGCCCCGAACGCGGGCACCATCCGCCGGCAGGAGCCTGAACGCGTCGAGGAGATCCCCGGCGCGCTGCTCCGGCGGGCCGGGCTCGTCCTGGAGGTGGCGGCCCTGCACGGCTACCCGCGGCTGGTCCTGGGGGCCTGGGGGTGCGGCGTGTTCCGGAACGACCCGGCGCAGGTGGCCGAGGCCTTCCGGATCCTCCTGTCCGACCGGTTCGCGAACACCTTCGAGCGGGTCGTGTTCGGCATCCTGGACCGCGACCCCGGCCCCCGCGAGGCCTTCGAGCGGGCCTTCGCGACCTGAGGGCCGCGGGGCGACGGCTCCGCCGGGCGCGAGGGGGCCAGGGCGGCCGGGGCGGCCGGGGCGGCCGGGGCGGCCGGGGCGGCCGGGGCGGTCCGGGGCGGCCGGCGGGCGGGAGCGACCGGAGCGGCGGGCGGGTCTCCGGGCTACTGCCAGCCGTGGCGTTCGCGCAGCCGGCCCGCCACCCGCTCGAACCGGTCGCGGTCCAGCGCGCACGCCTCGCGGCGCATCCCGGCCTCGTGCACGCGCAGCACCCGGTCCACGGCCACCCAGGACTCCCGTCCCGCGGCGTCCCAAGGGCCCGTGCCGATCGGCACCCACTCCCGGTCGTGATCGTGCCGCTTGCTCGACAACTGCACGGCGAGCACGGTCCGTCCGCCCGCCTCCCGGGCCACGACCAGCACCGGCCGGTCCTTCCCGCGGCCGTCGTTCTCCTCGTACGGGACCCAGGTCCACACGATCTCGCCGGGATCCGGATCGCCGTCCGGGTCGGGGGCGTACTCGGTGCGCACCGGTCCGACGGCGCGCGGATCCGCCTCGGCGGTCGCCGTGCCGCCGTCCCGGCCGGGCTGCTCGACGTGACCGGAGCGCCCGGCGTGATCCGGCTGCCCGACGTGACCGGGCCGCTCGGCGCGGCCGTTGCCCTGGTGCGAAAGTGCCGTCATCCGGGTGAGGCTACCGGCTCCGGGGCGGCCTGGCCGTGGGCGAACCCGACCGTCCCGGCCCTCGTGTGCGGGGCGACCGCCGTCCGCGGGGCCCTCCCGTCCTGCGCGGTGGCCGTCAGGAGGAGCGGCCCTTCTTGCGGAGCGCCCCCGGCTTGTGCACCGCGTTCCGCCCGGACGCGTCGCTCTCCACCTCGTACTGCGGCTGCTCGTCCGAGGCGTCCACGGTGCGGCCCGCCGCCCGCGTGCGGTCCGTGATCTTCTTCTTCACCTTTCCCGTCACCTCGTGGCCGTGGCTCTGCCACGCGACCTCGTCACCCCGGCGCGGTTCCCCGCTGGCACCCATGGACCTCTCCCTCCTGCTCGCCCGCCGCCCGCATCCCGCGGCACGACCCTGTCCAGCCTCGGTCACCCGCCCCGCTCACGCACCTCGTGGGCGGACGGACGGACGGGCGTTCGAACCCCGCCGGACGGCCGCGTCCGCCGCCGTCGAAGCGGGCCGGGTTGGTTGGATGCGCCCATGAGTCCAGTGCACTGGTTGTTCGGGGACCAGCTCGGCCCGCACTTCACCGCCACCGCCGCGGGCGGGACACCGAGGGGCACCCGATGGCTGCTGATCGAGTCCCGGGCCGTCTTGCGCCGCCGCCGGTTCCACCGGGCCAAGGCCCATCTGGTCCTCAGCGCCATGCGACACCGGGCGGCCGAGCTCGGCGAGCGCGCGCAGTACGTCCAGGCGGAGACCTACCGGGAAGGACTGGCACGGGCCGTCGGCGACGCACCCGTGTCCGTGCACCACCCCACGTCCCGTGCCGCGCTCGCCCTGGTGGCATCGCTGCCGCAGGTCACCGTCCACCCGGCCCGCGGCTTCCTGGTCGACCACCGGGAATTCGTCGGGTGGGCCGCACGGCAGAAGGGCCGGCGGCTGCTCCAGGAGAACCTCTACGAGCACACGCGCCGCACCCACGACATCCTCATGGACGGCGACCGGCCGGCGGGCGGCCGCTGGAACCTGGACCACGAGAACCGCGAGCCCCCTCCCCGCGGCACGGCCACCCTCGGTGCGCCCCCGCCGTACCGGCCCCGCGAGGACGAGATCGACGAGGAGGTCCGGCGGGACCTGGACCGCTGGGAGCGCGAGGAGGGCATCACCTTCGTGGGCCGCGACGGCCCCCGGCTCTTCCCCGCGAGCCGGCGGGAGGCGCTGGCCGCGCTGGACCACTTCGTCACGCACCGCCTCGCCGGCTTCGGCGCGCACGAGGACGCCATGCTGGCCGCCGACCCCGTGATGAGCCACAGCCTGCTGTCCTCCTCCCTCAACCTCGGCCTCCTGGACCCCTGGGAGTGCGTGACCCGGGCCGAGGACGCCTGGCGGGCCGGGCACGTCCCGCTCAACAGCGCCGAAGGGTTCGTACGACAGGTGTGCGGCTGGCGCGAGTACGTGTGGAACCTGTACTGGCACCTCGGCGAGGACTACCGGCACCGCAACGACCTGCGCCACACCGCGCCGGTGCCCGCGTGGTTCGCGGAGCTGGACGCGGACGCGGTGGAGGCCCGCTGCCTGTCCACCGTGCTGGCGCAGGTCCGGGACACGGGGTGGACGCACCACATCCCCCGCCTGATGGTCCTCGGCAGCCGCGCCCTGCAGCAGGGCTGGGACCCGGCGGAGGTGACGGACTGGTTCCACCGGTGCTTCGTCGACGGCTACGACTGGGTGATGCTGCCCAACGTGGTGGGCATGTCCCAGTACGCGGACGGCGGGCTGATGACCACCAAGCCCTACACCTCGGGCGGCGCCTACATCCACCGGATGAGCGACCTGTGCGGGAGCTGTCGGTACCGGCCCACCGACCGCACCGGCGACCGGGCCTGCCCCTACACCGTCGGCTACTGGGCCTTCCTGGACCGGCACCGCTCGCGGCTGGAGGGCAACCCCCGCACGGCCCGGGCCGTGCGCGGCCTGGACCGGCTGGGCGACGCGGCGGAGGTCGTCCGGGCGCACCGCGACGGGGGAGACGCACCACCCTGAGGACACCGGCGGGAGCGCCGGTCACCGC
Source organism: Streptomyces sp. NPDC058674 (assembly GCF_042716505.1). Classification (NCBI taxonomy): domain Bacteria; kingdom Bacillati; phylum Actinomycetota; class Actinomycetes; order Kitasatosporales; family Streptomycetaceae; genus Streptomyces; species Streptomyces sp. NPDC058674. The sequence goes on along the minus strand of NZ_JBHXSC010000005.1, from coordinate 160,993 downwards.
ACTAGAGTGGACATACCGCCCGGTACATCCCCGGGCACCCCCGGGGCCCGCAGTCCCGGGGCAGCGGTGAGGATCGGAACGGGGCAGGAGACGCACATGGGCTCCCAGCCGTACGCGGGCGGGCCGGGCTACCACGAGGACGCCCTGTTCGGCCTGGAGGACATCGACACGGGGCAGGAGCGGGGTGCGCCCGCGGGGGCCGGCCCGCTGTTCCGCGACTCACCGGCCGCGCGCCGGCTGCTCTCCGTACGGGCGATCCACGCCGAACCGGCCGCCGCGGCCTCCCCGCGCGGCCGGCAGGTCATCGCCCGCTTCCCCGGGGCCGAGGTGATCCCCGTGGAATCGCACTGGGGGATTCCGGAGCTCCACGGCAACGAGGGGAACGTCGACCGGTGGGTCCGGATCAAGAGCGAGGTCCTGGTCCTGGGGGAGAAGAAGACGCTCACCACCCGCCCCAACGGGCGCTCCGCCGACTGGATCGCCCCCGGCCCCGCCAACGGCTGCGCCATGGCCTGCGCCTACTGCTACGTCCCGCGCCGCAAGGGGTATGCCAACCCGATCACGGTCTTCACCAACATCGAGCGGATCATCGCCCACCTGTCGCGGCACGTCGCGCGCCTGGGGCCCAAGGCGGAGGCGAACCAGTGCGATCCGGCCGCGTGGGTCTACGACATCGGAGAGAACAGCGACTGTTCGGTGGACGCTCTGATCAGCGACAACGTCGCCGACCTGGTCCGCGCCTTCGCACGGTGGCCTGCCGCCAAGGCCTCCTTCGCCACCAAGTTCGTCAACCCGGACCTCCTCCTGCTGGACCCGCGCGGCCGCACCCGCGTGCGGTTCTCCGTCATGCCGCCGGAGGACGCCAAGCTGCTGGACATCCGCACCAGCCCGGTGGAGAGCCGCATCGCCGCCGCGGGCGACTTCCTGGAAGCCGGCTACGAGGTCCACTTCAACCTCTCGCCCGTCGTCCTGCGCCCCGGCTGGGAACGGGACTGGGCCCTCCTCCTGCGCCACATGGACGACGTGCTGCCCGGTCCGGTGAAGGAACAGGCCGCCGCGGAGGTGATCATGCTGACGCACAACAAGGACCTGCACGACCTCAACCTCGGCTGGCACCCGCGCGCGGAGGACGCCCTTTGGCGGCCCGACCTCCAGCAGCCCAAACGCTCCCAGAACGGCAGTTGGAACGTCCGGTACCGCAACGCCGTGAAGGCCGAGGCGGTCGAGGCCGTGCACGCGCTCGTGGCCGCCCATGCGCCGTGGCTGCCGATCCGCTACGCCTTCTGACGGACGCCACCGGCGGGCGGACGCGCGACGGGGCCGGGACCGCTCCCGCGGTCCCGGCCCCGTCCGTACGCGATCCGTACGAAGATCAGTGCTTGAACGTGTCCTTGACCTTCTCCTTGGCCTCCCGGGCGTCGCCCTTGGCCTGATCCGCGCGGCCCTCGGCCGTCATCCGCTCGTTGCCCGTCAGGCGGCCAGCGGTCTCCTTGAGCTTGCCCTTGGCCTGCTCGCCCTTTGCCTCGGCCTTCTGCTCACCAGACACAGCTGATCACTCCCTGTTCGATGGAAAAAGTCTTACAGAACCCCGTATGACCGGTCAGCCGCCTCCCAAACGGCCGGGGGCGAAACCACCGGGCCGCACGCCCCGGCTTCCCGGTCGGAGCGCGTCACGGCCTGGCGCGGCGTACGGCCGCGGGGGCCACCGGGCCGGGCCTGCTGGCACAGTGGTGGCGGTGACACACGATCCGCATCCGCCCCGCACCCCCGACGGGCACCACGTCATCATCGGCGGCAGGCGCTGGCGCGCCACCGACCCGTCGATCCCGCAGGACGCGGGCGCGCGTCTGCGGGCCCATCTGATGACGGCCCGACGGGCGGTCGGGGCCGCCCTCAGAGCGGGCGACGGGCAGGCCGAGGCCGCCGCCCGCGCCCGCGTGCAGCTGGCGAAGGTCGCCCTGGGGGAGCGTGGCACCCCCTGGTGGGAGCAGAGCGAGACCGAGCGGCGGGCCCGCTGGCAGGAGGGCCTGGACACGCTCGACGAGGAGTGACGGCGTCCCCGCCCCGCCCGGAGTGCGCTCGACCGGGTGACGGCGTACCCGCCCCGCCGGGGCGGTCGGCCCGACAGTGCCCGGCGGTCGGCACGCCGGGGCCGCGCGCCGGCGGCTCGTCCTGCCGGCTACCGCCCGGCGGGGGACGCGCCCCCGGCGGCCCCCGCCCACGCGGCGCTCCAGGCCGGGGCCTGCGCCTCCTCCACCTGCGCCGCCAGGCTCAGCAGGAGGGGCTCCGAGTGCGCCGGGCCGAGGAGCTGGGCACCCAGGGGCAGCCCCGAGCGGGTGAAGCCCGCCGGGACGTTCACCCCCGGCCAGCCCAGGACGTTCCACGTCCAGGCGTACGGGCAGGCGGCGATCATCGCCCGGTCCGTGGCCAGGGCGCCGAGGCCGGCCAGGGCGCCGATCCGCAGGGGCGGTGTGGCCGTCGTCGGGGTCAGCACCACGTCGTACCGGCCGAACACCTCGCCCACCCGCCACCGCAGCCCCGCCTCCGCCCGGCGGGAGAGCCGCAGCGGCAGGCCGCCCAGCATCCGCCCCGTCCGGACGGCCTCGTGCGTACGGCGGTCCAGCAGGGTCCGGTCCGGCACCCGGTCCGCCCAGTCCCGTACGCCCGCGGTCGCGCGGGGGACGAAGGTCAGGCCGATCGGCCCGTACCGCGGGTCCTCCGGAACCACCTCGTGGCCCAGTGACTCCAGCCGCACGGCCAGCCGCTCCACGGCCGAACGGACCTCGGGGTGGAGGGACTTCGGCGTCGCCGTGAACGGCATCGCGAAGGAGAGGGCGATCCGCAGCCGCCGGGGGGCGCGCCGGGCCGCCTCGAGCGCTGAGACGGGGGCCGGACGGTGCAGGTCCTCGGCGTGCTGACCGCTCGCGGCGTCCAGCAGGAGCGCGGCGTCGGCGACCGTGCGGGCCAGTACGCCGTTGACCGTCAGCCCGTTGAAGGACTCGGGCTCGGGCCAGGTGGAGATGCGCCCGCGCTGGGGTTTCACGCCGATCAGGTGCGTCCAGGCGGCGGGTATCCGTACGGAGCCCGCCCCGTCGGAACCGAGCGCCGCAGGGACCAGGCCCGCCGCCACGGCGGCGGCGGAGCCGCCCGAGGAGCCGCCGGGGGTGTAGTCCGTGTTCCACGGATTGCGCGTCAGGCCGAAGGCCTCGCCCTCGGTGAAGGGCCATTGGCCCAGCTCCGGGGTCTGGGTCTTTCCGACGATCACGGCGCCGGCCGCGCGGAGCCGGCGTACCGCCTCGCAGTCGGCGGTCTTCGGGGCGAAGGAGCCGGCGCACCCGAAGGCCGTCGGCTCCCCCGCGAGGTCCATGTCGTCCTTGACGGCGAGCGGTACGCCCAGCAGCGGCAGCCGCTCACCGGCCGCGAGGCGCCGGTCCGCGGCGTCCGCCTCGGCGAGCGCGGCCTCCGTGCGTACGGTCCGGAAGGCGTTGAGGCCGGGCTGCGCGACCGCGATCCGGTCGAGGGCCCGCTCGGTCAACAGGCGTGCGGACACGCTCCCTTCGGCGAGCGCGGCCGCCATCTCCACGAGGCCCGCGGGCTCGGACACGGGAGAGGCCCCGGACGGATGCGGCACTGTGACCCCTCCCCGTTACCGATCGGTAGGGAGACGGTAGCGGCAGTACCGTCGAGTGGCCAGTGCCACCGGCGGGGCGGAGCCCCGGGACACCGGTCCCGGCCGCGGGCGGGCGGTGCACCGAGGCCTCCGGGGCCGCCCGACGGCGTGCCCCCACCCGGGCCACCCCGCGGGCGCGCGTTTTTCGCCATCCGCCGGAGCCGGGGCCCCGCCGGTCTGGAAGGATGCCTCGGCAATGTCTCAGTCACCGAAGTCACCGAAGCCGCCGACACCGGACTCCGGACCGCCCCCCACCCCGCCGCCGCCCGTCCCCACCAGCGCCGACGTGGCCCGCCTGGCCGGGGTGTCGCGCGCCACCGTCTCGTACGTACTGAACAACGCCGAAGCCGTGCGCATCAGCGAGCCGACCCGCCTCAAGGTCCGCCGCGCCGCCGAGGAACTCGGCTACGTGCCGCACGCGGCGGCCCGCAGCCTGCGCGCCGGGCACACCCGGATCGTGCTCCTGCCCACCTCCCACGTACCGGTCGGGCCGCTCTACAGCACCTTCCTCAACGAGCTCCAGTGGGCCCTGCGCCGCCTCGACTACACCGTGGTCCAGTACGGCAGCCTCGGCTTCACCGGCGACGAAGCCGCCCGCGCGTGGGCGGAGCTGCGCCCGGTGACGGTGATCTCCCTCGGCGAGATCACGCTCTCCGCCCGCAACGTCGCCACCCTCAAACGGGCCGGGGCCCGCGCGGTGATCACGATGGGACCGGCCGGCGTGCCGGGGGCGCACGCGCTCGTCATGGACCAGCGGGAGGTCGGTGCGCGGGCGGCCGCCCACCTCGTGGAGCGCGGCCTGCGGCGGATCGGCGTGGTCGTGCCTGAGGAAGAGGGGCTGGAGCTGTTCTCCGCTCCCCGTCTGGCCGGCGCCCGCTCCGTCGCGGGCGCGGAGGTCACGCGCCTCCCGATGGCCTACTCGGAGGAGTCGGCCGCGGCGCTCGCGGCGCGCTGGCGCGGGCTCGGGCTGGACGCCGCCTTCGCCTGCAACGACGAGTACGCGATGCTGCTGATGCGGGCGTTCCAGGACGAGGGGCTCCGCATCCCCGCAGACGTGGCCGTCATGGGGGCCGACGACCTGCTCATCGGCCGCCTGCTGCGGCCCCGGCTGAGCACGGTGCAGATCGAGATGCCGACCGGGGACCACCTGGCGTCGCTGGTGGACAGGGCGGTGCGCGAGCCGTCGGAGGTCACGCAGCGGCACGACCTGATGGCGGCCGTGGCCGTCCCCCGCGAGTCGACCTGACCGACAGCACCGCCCCTGCCGGCTCCCCGGCCGCCGACGCCCACCCCCGTGCCCGGCGGCGGGCCCCCGGCAGCCGTTGACAGGCGGCGACGTGCGGACGGAGACTTCGGGCGCGCCCCACCGGGCGCGCCCGCCCGGCGGCGCGTCCCGGTACCCACCGGCACCGGCGCGCCACCGTCCGTACGGATCCGCCCAGGAGAAACCCGATGAGCATCCGCACCGTCCGCGACGTCTACGTGGTCGACGCCGTCCGCACCCCGATCGGCAAGTTCGGCGGGGCCCTCGCCGGAGTCCGGCCGGACGACCTCGCCGCCCACGTCGTCCGTGCACTGGTGGACCGTACGCCCGACCTCGACCCCGCCCGCATCGACGATGTGGTCTTCGGCGACGCCAACGGCGCGGGCGAGGACAACCGCGACGTGGCCCGGATGGCCGTGCTGCTGGCGGGGCTTCCCGTGACCGTTCCCGGAGCCACCGTCAACCGGCTCTGCGGCTCCGGCCTCGAAGCCGTGATCCAGGCCGCCCGCGCGATCGCCCTCGGCGACGCCTCCGTCGCCATCGCGGGCGGAGTCGAGTCGATGAGCCGCGCCCCCTGGGTGGTGCAGAAGCCCGAGCGGACCTTCCCGGCGGGCCACCAGCAGATGTGGTCCACCACCCTCGGCTGGCGGATGACCAACCCGCGGATGCCCGCCGAGTGGACCGCCTCGCTCGGCGAGGGCGCCGAGCTCGTCGCCGAGAAGTACGGCGTCACCCGCGAGGCCCAGGACGCCTTCGCCCTGGAGAGCCACCGCAAGGCGGCGGCCGCGTGGGCCGCGGGCCGGTACGACGGCGAGGTGGTCCCGTACGGCGGCGTGGACCTGGTGCGCGACGAATGCATCCGGGAGGACTCCACGGCCGGGGCGCTGGCCCGGCTCAAGCCCGCCTTCCGGACGGACGGCACCGGCACGGTCACGGCCGGCAACGCCTCCCCGCTCAACGACGGCGCCGCCGCCCTGCTGCTGACCGACGAGGCGGGGCTGGCGGCGACCGGCCGCGAGCCGCTCGCCCGCATCAGCGCCTCCGCCGTCACCGGGATCGAGCCCCAGCTGTTCGGCCTGGGACCCGTGGACGCCGTCCGGAGCGCACTGGAGAAGGCCGGCCGGGGACTGGCGGACCTCTCCGTCCTGGAACTCAACGAGGCCTTCGCCGCACAGGCGTTGGGCTGTCTGTCGGCCTGGCCCGAGCTGGACCCGGCCGTGGTCAACCCGCGCGGCGGCGCCATCGCGATCGGCCACCCGCTCGGTGCCTCGGGCGCGCGGCTGGCCGGAGCGGTCGCGCACCAGCTGGCGGCGGCCGGCTCCGGCACCGGCATGGCGGCGCTGTGCATCGGCGTCGGGCAGGGCATCGCGCTCGTCCTGGAGCGCTGAGCCGGTTCCGCCGACGGTCCGTCGATCGTTTCCGGTCAGCGGCACATGCCAACTGCCCAATAACTGAACAGAAGTGAGGCCTCCGGTCTGGCACGATGGCGCGTGCTGCCGCCCCCCGCCCCGCCCTTCCCCGACCGGAGGCCCCGCGCCATGCCACTCCTCGACCCGACGCTCTGGCAGGACGGACCCACCCTGACCGGCGGCGCCGCCCCCGTCGTCGAACCGGCCACGGGCCGTACCCTGGCGACCCTCGACCTGGCCGCCCCCGCCGACGTCGCCGAGGCCGCCGTACGGGCCCGGGCCGCCCAGCGCGACTGGGCGCGCGCCACCCACCCGGAGCGGGCGGCCGTGCTGCGCCGGGCGGGGGACCTGTTCACCGTCCACGCCGACGAACTGCGGGACTGGCTCGTGCGGGAGTCGGGCTCGATACCCGGCAAGGCGGACTTCGAACTGCACGTCGCCGCCCAGGAGTGCTACGAGGCCGCCGCGCTGGCCTCCCGCCCGACCGGGCAGGTACTGCCGAGCGAAGCGCCCCGGCTGTCCATCACCCGACGGGTGCCGGCCGGCGTGGTCGGGGTCATCGCCCCCTTCAACGTCCCCCTGGTCCTCGCGATCCGCTCCGTCGCCCCCGCGCTGGCCCTCGGCAACGCGGTCCTGCTCAAGCCGGACCGGCGCACGGCCGTCTCCGGCGGCCTCGCCCTCGCCGCCGTCCTCGCGGCCGCCGGCCTCCCGGCCGGTCTGCTCCAGGTCCTGCCCGGCGGCGCCGCCACCGGGGCCGCGGTGGTCGCCGACCCCCTGGTCCGGGTGGTGTCCTTCACCGGTTCCACCGCTGCCGGACGGACCGTCGGCGAGCTCGCGGGCCGTCACCTCAAGCGCGCCCACCTCGAACTGGGCGGGAACTCGGCCCTGGTCGTGCTGCGCGACGCCGATGTCGAAGCCGCCGTCGCCCAGGCCTCCTGGGGCTCCTTCTTCCACCAGGGCCAGATCTGCATGACCGCCGGGCGCCACCTCGTCCACGCCTCGCTGTACGACGACTACGTGGAGCGGCTCGCCGCGCGCGCCGAGGCGCTGGCGGTGGGGGACCCGTACCGGGATCAGGTCCACCTGGGCCCGCTGATCGACGCGGGGCAGGTGGAGCGCGTGCACGGCCTGGTGGAGGCGAGCACTGCCCGGGGCGCCAAGCTCGTCGCGGGCGGAACGCACCGGGACCTCTTCTACCGGCCGACCGTACTGGCGGGCGTCGCCGACGACACCCCCGCCTACGCCGAGGAGGTCTTCGGCCCCGTCGCGCCCGTACGGTCCTTCGCCACGGAGGAGGAGGCGGTGGCCCTGGCGTCGGCCGGTCCGTACGGGCTCTCCCTCGGGATCGTCACCCGGGACGCGGGGCGGGGCCTGGAGCTGGCGGAGCGGATTCCGACCGGGATCGCGCACATCAACGACCAGACGGTGAACGACGAGGCCGTGGCCCCCTTCGGCGGGGTCGGCGCCTCCGGCACGGGTGCCCGCTTCGGCGGCGAGGCGAATCTGGACGCCTTCACGGAGCTGCGCTGGACCACGGCCCGTACCAGCCCCGCACCGCACCCCTTCTAGCCGAGCCCGGCCCACGGTGCCGGAATGATGCGGGCAGGCCGTTCGTTCAAGCAGCAGACGGCTCACTCAGGAGGAATGGACACCGTGGCTACAGTCGAGCTCACCAAGGAAAACTTCGACCGGACGGTCAGCGAGAACCCGTTCGTGCTGATCGACTTCTGGGCGGGCTGGTGCCGGCCGTGCCTGCAGTTCGCCCCCGTCTACGAGAAGGCCTCGGAGACCCACTCCGACCTGGTCTTCGCCAAGGTCGACACCGAGGCGCAGCAGGAGCTGGCCGCCGCATTCGAGATCAGCTCGATTCCGACGCTGATGATCGTCCGGGACCAGGTCGCGATCTTCTCGCAGCCGGGTGCGCTGCCGGAGGCGGCCCTGACGGACCTGATCGGGCAGGCGCGCGCCCTCGACATGGACGAGGTACGGGCAAAGATCGCCGCTGAGCGGAAGGGCGCCCAGGAGTCCGGCACGCCGGAGGCCTGAGTGCGCGCGCCGCTCCGGGCCGGTCGGTGACACTGGTCCGCATGACTGAAGCGGTGGAGTACGACGTCGTGGTGCTCGGCGGGGGACCGGCCGGCGAGAATGTCGCCGACCGGACCCGCGCCGCCGGGCTGAGCACGGCCGTGGTGGAGAGCGAGCTCCTGGGCGGGGAGTGCTCGTACTGGGCGTGCGTCCCGAGCAAGGCCCTGCTGCGCCCGGTGCTGGCGCGGGCGGACGCCCGCCGGGTTCCCGGCCTGGCCGGCGCGGTCGAGGGGCCGCTGGACACCCGGGCGGTGTTCGCGCACCGCGACTACTGGGCGAGCCACTGGAAGGACGACGGCCAGCTCGACTGGCTGACGTCGATCGGCGCGCACGTCTACCGGGGACACGGCCGGCTGTACGGGACCCGGAAGGTCGCCGTGACCAGCCCCGAGGGCGAGCACCACGTGCTGGCGGCCCGGCACGCCGTGGTCGTCGCCACCGGCACCCGGGCCGTCGTCCCCGACCTGCCCGGGATGGCCGGGGCCCGCCCCTGGACCAGCCGGGAGGCGACCTCCGCGCAGGAGGCGCCGGGACGGCTGCTGATCGTGGGCGGCTCGGTGGTCGCCGCGGAGATGGCGACGGCCTGGCAGGCGCTGGGGTCGCAGGTCACCGTGCTGGTGCGCGGCCCGCGGCTGCTGCCGCGGATGGAGCCCTTCGCCGGGGAACTGGTCGCCGACGCGCTGCGCGAGGCCGGCGCGGTGGTCCGTACGGAGGTGTCCGTCGAGGCGGTCGTACGGGACGGCTCGACGGGGCCGGTCACCGTGGTGCTGGAGGGCGGCGAGACCCTGGAGGGCGACGAGCTGCTGATGGCGACGGGCCGTGCGCCGCGGACCGGGGACATCGGCCTGGACACCGTGGGGCTGCCCGCGGGGGAGTGGATCGGGGTCGACGACAGCTGCCGCATGCCCGGCCACGACTGGCTGTACGCGGTGGGGGACGTCAACCACCGCGCGCTCCTGACCCACCAGGGCAAGTACCAGGCCCGGATCGCCGGCGCCGCCATCGCGGCCCGCGCGGCGGGCACCGGAGCCCTGGACACCGGCCGCTGGGGCGCGCACGCGGCGACCGCCGACGTACGTGCCCTGCCGCAGGTGGTCTTCACCGACCCGGAGGCCGCGGCGGTGGGCCTCTCACTGGCGGAGGCGGAGCGCGCCGGCCACCGCGTGCGCGCCGTCGACCACGACCTGGCGAAGGTGTCCGGCGCGGGCCTGTACGCCGAGGGCTACCGGGGGCGGGCCCGCATGGTCGTCGACCTGGACCGCGAGGTCCTCCTCGGAGCCACCTTCGTGGGCCCGGGGGCGGCGGAGATGCTCCACGCGGCCACCATCGCGGTCGCGGCGGAGGTACCGATCGACCGCCTGTGGCACGCGGTCCCGGCCTTCCCGACGATCAGCGAGGTCTGGCTGCGCCTGCTGGAGGCGTACCGGGGGTAGGCCGTCTCTCTCGGATGCGTGACCCTGCTGTTGCTGCGGACGCCGGAGACGCCCTGAGGGCGTGCCCGAGGCGGACCCGCACCGAACCGGTGAGACCGTGCGGGGGTTCGGCCGTCGCGGTCGGGTCCCGCGGCTCACCCGATCCGGTGGTCCCCGCGTGATTGCGCCGGGGCCCGCGGGTCCCTGCGTGACACTCGGGGCGTGGCAGAGACATCACCGCCGGCGGACGAGCGCGCCCCGGATTCCCGCGGCCGGCACGCGAGACGTCCGGCCGGCCGTACGACGGGCGCCCTCGGGCAGTCCTTCACCAAGTGGGTGCTCGCTCCGCGTACGGCCTGGCGGGCCAGGCGCCCCGGCCGGGACGTGGGGCCGGGCTCCGGGCCGGACTCCGGGGCCTCCCCGGCAGCCCCGGCATCCGCGGACGCACTGGGCGGGCCCGCCGGCCGGCCCGGCGGACAGGGGTACGGCCGGCACCGCCGTGACGGTGACGCGACGCCGGGCCCGCGGTGAGCCCGGCCGCACGGGTGGCCGGGGACCGCACGTAGAGCCGGGGACCGCGGGGGAGACGGCTGTCCGGCGGTCGAGGGCCGTGGCCCCTGGTCCTCCGTCACCGGAGCACGGGAGCCGCCGCGCACGCGCCGTACGGACGACGGCGGGGTGGCGGCGCCCTGGCGGCGGCGGAACAAATGCGTTGCCGGGGGTGCCCGGCCCGGGAGAGGGTCCCTCACATGTCACAGAGCACCGAGCATCAATCCCCCACGCCCTCCGCACGAGGAAACGTCGCCGACCTCTTCTCTCCCGCCGGCCGGCTCCTCGCCGTCCCCCGCAAGGCCGCCCGGCGCGAGCAGTTGCTGGTCCACCTCGCGCGGACGCTCTTCGCGGGCGACCGGGACTACACGGAGCCCGAGGTGAACGATGCGCTCCGCACGGTGCACGAGGACTGCTCGGCGCTGCGGCGCTACCTGATCACCTCCGGCCTGCTCACACGGACCCGCGACGGAAGCAGCTACCGCCGCGCCCCGACCGCGGGGTAGCGCCCGTCGGCGGCCGGACCGCTGTCGTTCCCGTCGTTCGGGTCGGCTCCGTGCGGAAGGCCCGCCGGCCCCGGAGCGTCCGGGGCCGGCGGGCCTGTGCGCGGTACGGGTGATCAGGGGCCGACGGTGATCTGCTGCGCCGGGTTCGTGGTGTCGGCGACCTTGTAGACGGCGTTGAAGGTGGAGGAGGTCGCGCTCGTCGGGCAGCCGAAACTTCCGGTGACCGTGACGGGCACGGAGGCGTTGGTGAAGGTCAGGCTCGACGGGGCGCCGTTCGCCCAGGTCCCGCCGACGTTCGCGGGGGCCGTGGGCGCGGTGACGACGGTGCAGTTGGCCAGGCCGCTCGTCGTCACGACGAGGCCGCCGACCGGCACCTTCATGGTGGCGGTGATCGGGGAGCCGTTCTGCATCGACACCGTCCAGGCCCCGCTGGTGGTGACGGTGGGGGTCACGCCCGGCATGCTGGACGTGCAGGAGCTGTACGTCGGGGGCGTGATCGGCGAAGTGACCGGTCCGGCCGGGTTGTTGTTGCCGGGGGCGGCCGGCACGGTGCCGGTGGAGACGGAGACCGAACAGGTCACCGTGACCGAACCGGCCTTGAGGGTGGCCTTGCCGCTGAGGGTGGCCTTGAAGGCGTGACCGGCCGGGGTGACGGTGGTGGACCCGGCCAGCGGTAAGGGAGCGGCGGTCGCGGTGACCGAGGCCACCGACAGGGCTCCGGCGGCGGCTATCCCGAGGACGAGCGAGGTACGCGTACGGCTCACGGCTGTGCTCCTTGGGGATCGTGGTGCGGGGGTGTGGGTGTGGCGGTGGGGGTGGGGCCGGGGTCGGGAGCGGCGGGCTCCGTGCCCCCGGCGGACGGGACGGCGACCGGCTGCCATGCGAACATGAGGCCTCCGCCGAGGATGCCGAGCAGGGTGCCGATCAGGAATCCGCCCAGGTTCGACAGGACGAGGGCGGCCGTCGCGATCAGCACGGTGAGGACACCGGCCAGGTTCCGCTGCGCGGGCGAGAACCAGGCGGTGAGTCCGAGCACGATCATGACGAGGCCCATCAGGACGGACGGGATGCCCGCCACCCCCTGCTGGAGCATGATCTTCAGCGGGGCGAGGGGCAGGACGCAGATCTCGGCGCCGGCGAGGAGGGCGAGGAGACCTCCCCAGAACGGTCTGCTCCGGCGCCAGCGGCGGAACCGTCCGGACCGGCCCCGCCCGACGGGTGCACCCGCTGCACCCGCCGTCGCGGCGGTGCCCGGATCGTCCGGCCCGGTCGGCGCGCCGCGCCCTCTCCGTTCCTTCCGCCCCGCCCGCCCCGTCCTTTCCGTCCTTTCCGTGCGTTCTTCCGGCCGCCCGTCGTCGCGGCGGCTCAGAAGCATTCCTTCTTGCCCTTGCTGACGTTCATGCTGAGACCGGAGAGCTTGAAGGTGCCGGCGTTCGTGGCCCACGCCGTCTGCTGCAGGTTGGAGATGCTGATCGTGTCCGCCTGTTGGGCGAAGAGGTCCTGCATCCCCTGCGCGTCCGCCGGGCCCTTGTCGAGGGTGGAGGCGTCACGGCCGATCTCGATGTTGCTGAAGACGGCGTCGCCGGAGAGCTGCGTCGCGTCCACGAACAGGTTGCTGGCCTCGACCGGGGTCTTCTGGCCGGCGGTGAGGTTGAGCGAGATGTCACCGATCATCGGGAGGGTCGTCACCACGGACTGGCAGAGGCTGTGGAGCTTGGCCTCCCTGATCGCAGTGACCGCGACCGGTATGAGCTCCTGGCGCGCGTTGACGTCCACGCTGCCGTACTGGGCGAAGCCCTCGCCGTCCAGGCTCTTCGCCGAGACCTTGAACTGCTGTCCCGACACCGCGAAGGAGGCGGCGAGCACGCCCTGCGAGAGGGCGATGCCGAGGCCGGCGGTCACGGCCACGGCGGGGACGGTCAGGACGGCGAACCGGCGCCAGCGCACTCGGCCCGCGGCCCCGCCCGGCGCTTCGGATAACTTCGGGGAATCTGCCATGATCGTCCCTTATTTCGGCTGTGCACCGTTGTTACCGACGAGTTGAATGTAAGAGTGCCAATGGAGGTTGGCAAGGTTGCGCGAGCGCACCCTTTCGGCCGACTCCTACTGCTCCGTACGCAGCAGTTCGGCGACCTCCGCCTCCACCCGCCGGGCCATCGCCCGCGCGAACTCCGTGGCCACCACCTCCCCGGCCACCGGGCGCAGGGCCGTCACCGCCTCCGTGATGTGCTGGAGCTGCGTGGCCGAAAGCGGCTCCAGCCCCTCCGAGCCGATCACATGCCGTCGGAACAGTCCGACGAAAAGGTCCGCCAACGCGGACGCCTGCACCTGGAGGAAGTCCCCCGCGTCCAGGATCTCCGCGAGGGGCACCCCCTGGCGCACCAGGGCCAGGGTCGCGTCCAGCAGCCGGCGGTTCGGGTACGTGACCCGGTCCCCGTCGACCGTCACGTACCCCAGCTCCGCCGCCCGCCGGGTGTCCTGCGCCGTCGCCGAGGGGCCGAACAGCTCCCGCAGCTGTGCCCGGGTCATCGTGACCGGCTCCTCCTGGACCCAGCCGCGGGTCATCTCCCGCTCCAGGCCCAGCAGTCGGGACAGGCCGTCGCCCTGCTCCCACGCGTCCAGCAGCTCGGCGATGCCGTTGACCGTGTACCCCCGGCCCAGCAGGTCGCTGATCAGCCGCAACCGCGTCAGGTGGTCGTCGGAGTACCAGGCGATCCGGCCCTCCCGGCGCGGCGGCGGCAGCAGGCCGCGCTCCTGGTAGTAGCGCAGGTTGCGCACCTTGACGCCCGCCGCCCGCGCCACGTCCTCCCGGCGGTACCGCCCGCCACCGTCGGCCACTGCGTCCCCGTCATTGCGTACCTGGCTGCTCACGCGGCCGAGTGTAGGACGTACCGGCAGGTCACATAGGCCGCGGACGATCCTGCTTGACCGCCCGCAGGACCACGAACTTCGGTTCGGACGCGACGACTTCGCTGTTGCCGAAGAGGCGGCGCAGGTGCGTGTGGTAACCCATGTGCCGGTTGGCCACCACCCACAGCTCACCGCCCGGGCGCAGCACCTTGCGCGACTGCGCGAACATCCGCAGCGCGGTCGCGTCCGTCGTCGCCTGGTGGGAGTGGAACGGCGGGTTGCAGAGCACCAGGTCCACGGAGGCCGGGGGCAGCATGGCGACACCGTCGCCGACCAGGAACTCGGCGGTCCGCCGCCCCTCGCGGACGTTCGCCCGGTACGTGGCCTGCGCCGAGGCGACGGCCTGGTACGACTCGTCGGTGAAGACGACCTCGGCGTCCGGGTCGTGGACCTGGACCGCGGTGCCGACGACGCCGTTGCCGCAGCCGAGGTCCACGACCCGGGCGCCGTCGGTGTTGGTCGGCAGGTTCTGCAGGAAGAAGCGGGTGCCGATGTCGAGCCGGTCGGCGCAGAAGATCCCGGCGTGGTTGGCCACGGTCAGCCCGGCACCCGAACCGCCGTCCTCGTCGACCGTGTACGTCAGGGGCCACGGCCCGGGGGTCGCGGGCCGGGTGGCGCCGGGGGTTCCCGGCGTACAGAAGATCAGGCGCGCCTTCTTCTCGGCGAGCGAGGTCTTCGTCGGGCCCAGGATCCGCTCGAAGAGCCGCAGGGTGGAGGTGTGGATCTCCTTGACCATGCCGGCGCCGACGACCACGGTGCCCGCGTGCACGTGCGGGGCCACCCGGTGCAGCTGGTCCTCCAGCAGTGCCAGGCTCTTCGGTACGCGCACCAGCAGGACGTCGATCCGCTCCGGCGGCGCGTCCTGCGTGGTCAGCAGCGTCACCGTCGACTTCGCGGTCCCGATCCCGGCCCGGTCCAGGTTCGCCGCGGTGGCGGACCTGGAGAGGGAGGAGTCGGTGATCTGCGTCGGGTGGTAGGCGGCGAGCGCGGTCGTCAGCGCCCCCCACCGGTCACCGAGGACGGTGATCTGGCCGGCGCCGGCCAGATCCACCGGGCCGCGGTCGCCCGTACCGGAGTCGAGGTGGCGCAGGAGGTACTCGTCGGCGGCGTCCCAGGCGAAGAGCCGGTCGCGCGGGTCCTCGGGGAAGCGGGTGAGCTCGTAGGAGCCGAAGGGCGTGGTCAGACGGTTCATATTGAACCCAGGCTAACCGAGCCGGGGCCCGCCCCCCGCACGGACCGGGCCGGGCCCCGCACGGGTCGGGGCCCGGCCCGGCCGACCGGGTCCTACCCGCGGGCGTCGCCTCCGGGGAGGTCGCCGGCCATCGCGGCGGCCATCCGCAGGTACGGACGGGCCTCGCCGGCCCGGCCGAGCCGCTCCAGCGTGCGACCGAGCATCAGCTGCGCGTAGTCCTCGACCGGCCAGCGCTCCAGGATGGCGCGGAGCTCGCCCTCGGCGCGCACGAGCTGGGCGGAGTGGTAGTAGGCGCGGGCCAGCAGCAGTCGTGGTGCGAGCTGCTCGGGGACCTCCCGCGCGAGCCCGTCCAGGACGCGGGCGGCCGTCGCGTACTCCTTCGCGTCGAAGAAGAGCCGGGCGCGCTCCCAGCGCTCGGCTGCGGTCCCGTGGCCCAGGTAGGTCGTCTGCCCGTTCATCGCGTCCCTTCCGCCGTGCGGGTGATCCGTTCGCCGCCTCCAACACGGCTGCGCGGCGGAACATTCCGCTCACCGGGGCCGCGCCCGCGCGGCTAGGTTGTCCGCATGAGCAATCTCGATCGCCAGCCCGCTCTCTCCGCCTGCGGCGGCCGCGGCTTCGTCGTGGCCGAGCCGGTCCGCGAACTCCTCAGCCCGCGCACGGTCGCGCTCGGGGAGTCCACCGAGGTCCGCCGCCTCCTGCCGAACCTGGGCCGCCGCATGGTGGGTGCCTGGTGCTTCGTGGACCACTACGGCCCGGACGACATCGCCGACGAGCCCGGCATGCAGGTCGCGCCGCATCCGCACTCCGGCCTCCAGACGGTGAGCTGGCTCCACGAGGGCGAGGTCCTGCACCGCGACAGCGTCGGCAGCCTCGCGACGATCCGCCCCCGCGAGCTCGGCCTGATGACCTCCGGCCGGGGCATCAGCCACTCCGAGGAGAGCCCCCGCCCGCACGCCCGGCTCCTGCACGGCGCACAGCTGTGGGTGGCGCTGCCGGACGCCCACCGCGGCGTCGAGCCGCACTTCCAGCACCACGCGGAGCTCCCGCACGTCACGGCCCCCGGGCTGACGGCGACGGTCATCCTGGGCACCCTGGACACGGCGACCTCGCCCGGCACGGCGTACAGCCCGATCGTCGGCGCGGACCTGACCCTGGCGGCGGGCACCGAGACCCGTCTCCCCCTGGACCCGGACTTCGAGTACGCGGCCTTGTCGATGTCGGGCGACGCCCACGTCGACGGCGTCCGAATCCTCCCGGGCTCGATGCTCTACCTCGGCTGCGGCCGCACCGAACTCCCGCTGCGCGCGGCCTCGGACGCGAGCCTGATACTGCTGGGCGGCGAGCCGTTCGAGGAGGAGATCGTGATGTTCTGGAACTGGATCGGACGGTCCCATGAGGACATCGCGCAGGCCCGCGAGGACTGGATGAAGGGGACGCGATTCGGTGAGGTGAAGGGCTACGACGGCCCTCCGATTCCGTCCCCCGAACTGCCGCCAACTCACCTGAAGCCCAGGGGAAGAGTGCGTTGACCTGCCATTTCATTCCGCCCCCGGCCGGGCGCAGCGCGCGCGGCACCCTTTCCGCTTCTTGTTGCCGAAGTGGGGTCGTCGGACATCGTCCGACGGCCTTCGGGGTGCGTGATCGAGTCTCATGGGTTGCAGGCTGTAAACAGCTCTGGTTGGACGAATGCTGACCTTTTGCTGACTTTACTGACGAGTAGTTAGATCGGCCCTAGGCTGGCGCCGGATTGCCTTGCCCGCAAAGGACGGCGGATGCTGCCCTTGCCTCGTCGGCTCCGACGGCCTTGTCTGCGGAGCCGGTCAAGGCGTTCGATCTGGGCCAGCTCTGAGTAGAAATCGATGCGGTCCTGGGCAGGCGTCCAAACTCACTCGCCCATTGCAGAGGAGCGCGTAACTGGCAGGGCGGGGCCGCCGGAAGTAAGTGTGGTTGCAAAAGTGGACCCCAAACCGCTCAATGGCCTGAGCGCAGTCCAACGGGTCGTCGAGGCGTTGCTGGAGACCTCGCGGAGGATTCGAAACTGCGACAGCCGCAGCACTCATGGTGCCTGGTAGTGCCACTCCGGGCCGGTCAGGCCGGGGCGGTGATCCGGCGTACGGATTCCACCACCGCCGCGCGGTGGCGGGCGATCCGGTCGGCTGCCCAGCCTGGGGCCGTCCCGCCGTCCGCCGGAGCGCCCACCGCGCCGAACCACGCCTGCGAGAGGGCCATCACCAGGGTCAGCACGTCGCCGGCGTCCACTCCGGCGTCGATCCGGCCCGCCTCCTGCGCCTGCCGCACCGCCGCGATCTTGCCCGCGTAGGACGTCGCCTCCGTGTCCGTCGCCTCCGGACGCTCCAGCTGCTTCCAGAGCACCAGGCGCATCAGGGACGGCCGCTCGACGAGGTGGTCGAAGACGGCGCCCGCGTAGCCGGCCAGGTCGTCGGGATCGAACGGCACGGACTCCGAGCCCGTCTCCAGCGCCCGCTGCAGCACGGCGTCGAAGAGCTGCTCCTTGTTGCCGTAGTACACGTAGATGAGCCGCTTGTTCGCCTGCGCCGCCTCGGCGATGCGGTCGACCCGCGCGCCGGCGATGCCGTGCGCGGCGAACTCGGAGAAGGCCGCGTCGAGCAGGCGCGCCTTGGTCGCGCTGGAATCCCGTGCCATGCCCCGAGCCTAGCAAGTAACTATCCGGTTATTGACATCCGCACCAGGTCCGTCGCATGCTCTATCTATCCAGTTAGTTACTTACCGGGAGATCACGATGGACATGCGCGCACTGGGCGGTCAGGGACTGAAGGTCGGCGCCGAGGGACTCGGCCTGATGGGCATGAGCGCCCACTACGGCGCCACGGACGAGACGGAGTCGCTCGCCACGATCGACCGGGCCCTGGAGCTCGGCGTCACCCTCCTCGACACCGCCGAGGGCTACGGCCCCTTCCGCAACGAACAACTGCTCGGCAAGGCCCTGGCCGGCCGCCGGGAAGCCGCCGTGATCGCCACCAAGACGGGGATCGAGTTCACCGACGAGGGCGCCTTCCTCGGCCACAACGCGACTCCGGAGTACATCCGCCGCTCGCTCGACCGCTCCCTGCGCCACCTGGGCACGGACCACGTCGACCTCTACTACCTGCACCGGATCGACCCGCACGTGCCCGTGGAGGAGAGCGTGGGCGCCCTGGCCGAGCTCGTCGCGGCGGGCAAGGTCCGCCACATCGGGCTGTGCGAGGTCGCGCCCGCCACCATCGCCCGCGCGCACGCCGTGCACCCGCTGACCGCCGTGCAGACCGAGTACAGCCTCTTCGAGCGAGGCATCGAGCACGACGGCGTCCTGGACGCACTGCGCGAACTGGGCATAGGGCTGGTCGCCTACTCCCCGCTCGGCCGGGGGTTCCTCTCCGGGGCCCTCACCAGCCCGGACGACTTCGCCCCGGACGACTTCCGCCGGACCGACCCCCGCTTCCAGGGCGAGAACTTCCAGCGCAACCTGGCCGTCGTCGACCAGGTGCGGCGCCTCGCCGCGGAGAAGGGGGTCACGCCCTCGCAGCTCGCGCTGGCCTGGACCCTGCGGCAGGGCGCCGTGCCTATCCCGGGCACCAAGCGCCGCCGCTACCTGGAGGAGAACGTCGCCGCCACCGCCGTGACGATCAGCGACGCGGACCTGGCCGCCATCGATGCCGTGGCCCCGCACGGCGTGGCCTCCGGCGACCGGTACGCCCCCGAGCTGATGAAGTCGCTGGGCGGCTGACCGGCCGGCCGTCGGAGCCCCGGACCCGGCGTAAGCCCCCTGCTGTGTCTTCGGAACGATCCGTCGATGCCTCCGGGCCCGGGGACACCACCCCTGGATCATCACCAACAAGGGGGCCGGAGTCTTCATTGCGGAGCCGGAAGGGTGGCGGGGGGCGGAAGTTCGAGGGCGCTGTCCGGCCGGCACGCGTCGGCGGCATTGTCAGTGCGGGGCAGGATGATGACCTTCATGACTGACAACAGCGCCCTGCATTCTCCTGCCGCCTACGCAGAGGCTGTGACCACTGCCCTGGCGGCGTCGGCCGCGTACTACGGCGACGGGACCACCCCGCTCGGTGACGACGAGTACGACGGGCTGCTGCGCGCCATCACGGCCTACGAGCAGGCCCATCCGGACGAGGCGCTCGCCGAGTCTCCGACCGGGAAGGTGGCGGGCGGGGCCGTCCAGGGAGACGTGCCGCACTCGGTGCCGATGCTCTCCCTCGACAACGTCTTTGACGCCGACGAGCTCGCCGAGTGGGCGGCCGGGCTGGACCGGCGTCTCGGGCACCCGGTGGCCGGGTGGTGTGTCGAGCCGAAGCTCGACGGTCTCGCGGTGGCCGCACGGTACCGGGGCGGCCGGCTCGTCCAGGTCCTCACCCGCGGCGACGGCCTGGCCGGCGAGGACATCACCCAAGCCGCCGACGCCGTCCTCGGCCTGCCGCCGGTCCTCACCGAACCGATCGACGTCGAGCTGCGCGGCGAGGTGCTGCTGACGACCGCGCAGTTCGAGGAGGCCAACCGGATCCGGCTCGCCCACGAGGCCACGCCCTTCGCGCACCCGCGCAGCGGAGCGGCCGGCACGCTGCGGGCGAAGGACCGCGCCTACCGGATCGAGCTGACCTTCTTCGCCTACAGCGCGATCGGCCTGGACGACCTGGACCACGTCGCTCTGCTGGAAACCCTGGCCGCGCTCGGCGCGAACACGGCCGCCAGCACCGCCGCGGCCCCGATGCGATGCGACACCGTAGAGCAGGTGCAGGAACGTATCGACATGATCGCCGGCCTGCGCGCGGACCTGCCGTTCGGAATCGACGGGGTCGTCGTCAAGGCCGACACGGCCGAGGACCAGCGGCAGGCCGGCAACGGCTCCCGCGCTCCGAGATGGGCGGTGGCCCGGAAACTGGCGGCCGAGCACAAGGTGACCCGCCTGCTGGCGGTGGAGTGGAACGTCGGCCGGACCGGGATCATCGCCCCGCGCGCCGTCCTGGAGCCCGTGGTCATCGACGGGGTGACGGTCACCTACGCCACCCTTCACAATCCGTCCGACATCACCCGCCGCGGGCTCATGATCGGCGACCAGGTGTTCGTGTACCGGGCCGGCGACGTGATCCCCCGAATTGAGGCACCGCTGGTCGACCAGCGCACCGGCGCCGAGACCCAGATCGCGTTCCCCGAGGCCTGCCCCCGCTGCGGGGACGAGATCGACGCCTCCGAGCAGCGGTGGCGATGCGTGCGCGGCCGCGACTGTCAGGCGGTGGCCTCGGTGATCTACGCCGCCGGCCGGGACCAGCTCGACATCGAAGGCCTCGGCGGCACGCGCGCGATCCAGCTCGTACAGACCGGCCTGGTCAACGACATAGCCGACCTTTTCACGCTCACCCGCGAACAGCTCCTCGGCCTGGAGCGCATGGGAGAGACCAGCGCCGCCAACCTTCTGGCCGCGATCGAGACCGCCCGCGGGGCCGCGTTGAGCCGCGTGTTCTGCGCCCTCGGCGTCCGCGGCACCGGACGCACGATGTCCCGCCGGATCGCCGCGTACTTCGGCTCCATGGACGCGATCCGGGCCGCGGCCGCGGACACGCTGGCCGGGGTCAACGGCATCGGCACCGAGAAGGCACGCGTCATCGCTGCCGAACTCGTCGAACTCGCCCCGCTCCTCGACAAGCTTCAGGCCCAGCAGGTCGGCACGCAGGCCACCGAGCCACTGAAGCCCGCGACCGACGCCAGAGCCGGCGAGGACTCGGCGGGCGCCCCGTTGGCCGGACAGGCGGTCGTGGTGACCGGCTCCATGACCGGCCCCCTCGCGGGGTTGTCCCGGAACGAGATGAACGAGCTGATCGAGCGGGCCGGCGGTAAGGCATCGTCGTCACTGTCCAAGCGCACCACCCTCCTGGTGGCGGGCGAGAAGGCAGGCTCCAAGCGCAGCAAGGCCGAAGAACTGGGTATCCGCATCCTCGACCCCCAGGAATTCGCCGTCCTCCTCGCCGACCTACTACCCACCACCTGACCATCGCTGCCCCAGCCCCCATCCGAGTTTGCCGAGTACGGAGGCCGGATCCGGGCGGCCGCCCGCCGTGGAGCGCACCTGCGCCTGGACGCGGGCCTGGCCGGCCACCGGCTGTCGCACGCGTGCGGCTGGCACGCTACCGCACCCGCCCATCAGCCACCGTGCCGCTTCCGGGACGGGCCGCGCCTGCACCTGCTCGGCTACGGCGACCGGACCGGACCCGCCTCCGCCACCCTCATCGGCGTCGGCCGCGCCACCCGCCCCACCAACAACCGGACCACCGCCCACGCATAAGCGTTTCGCGTTTGAGTTGGCTGTCCCCGGTTGGCTCCGTGGACGTCGACTACGAACGGCAGGGTGGGTGACTACAGTCACCCTCTACTCAGCCGAGGACGTCGCGCTCCTGGAGGTGGTCCGGCCCTCGGTGGACTGGCGGGCCGTGTGCACCGTGGTGGCGGGGCGTCGCTCACCGCTCGCAGCCCTTGACCCGATCGCCCCGGCCGACGATCGGGCGTTGCCGGCGGAGGTGGCGGGGATCGCCAGGGTTGCCCGGGCCGCGGTGGTGAACTGGCGCCGCCGGCGCCCCGACTTCCCCGACCCGGTGGCCGGCATAGACGTGCACCCGCAGCTCGACCGCCACACCGCCGTTGCCTGACTCCTGTCCCGCGACAAGATCGACATCCCCACGGGGCCGACGGTCTCCCCAGTGCTACTGGCCGGTACGGGGGGCGCGCCACGCACGGGTTCCGGCTTGATGACCCGTGGCTGACCCTGGCCGAGGACGCTGACGGGGAGGACCAGTTGTCCGGCTGGTCCACCGATACGGACGCCGAGCGCCCGGATGGTTATGGGTCAGCGTTGGCGGGGGAGTGGGGGGCGTTGGGCGTCGGGGTCGGTGGAGCGGTCGAAGGCGCCGGGCTCGGCGAGGTCTTCGAGGAGTTCGTCGATGAGTTGCCGGGTGACGTGGGGCATGACGTAGACGTGGCTGTAGTCGTGGCGGCGCCCGCCGAGGTTGAGGGGCATGCAGGCCAGGGAGTATTTGCGGGTGATGTCGGCGCGGGGTTGCTGGAACCAGATGCTGAGGGCATGGTCGGCGTGACCGACCTCGATGCCGTCCTCGGCCCAGGGCTCTGCGCGTTCGCGGAGCTGGTCGCTGAGTGTGCGCAGGCGTCGCGCGGTGTACTGGGCGAGTTGTGAGACGTCGGCGGCCTGGCGGATCTGTTGTTCCTCGCTGAGCTGGGCGAGGTGGTTCCACATGGCGAGGGCTGCGAACCCGCTGCGGGAGCCGGCGAAGGTGCTGTCGGGGGAGGAGACGTAGGCAGGGTCGGACGGCGGGCGGAGCTTGGCTCCCGCGCGTGCCATGTAGATCCCGGTGGGGACGGGCGCGCCGGGGTATTTGTGACCGCTGGTGACGATGGAGGACACCTCGGGGATCCGGAAGTCGAAGACCGGGGGTGCGGTGTCGGTGAGGCCGGTGTCGCGGGCCTTTTCCAGGTAGGGGGCGTAGGCGGCGCCCATGGCTCCGTCGACGTGGATCCAGTACCCGTTGCGGACGCTGACACGGTTGGGGTCGTCGGGGTCGAAACGCACGGTGCGGTCGACAAGACCATGCCGTGCGAAGACCGGCCGCAGGCGCTCGCAGGCGCCTTGGACGTCGTCGAAGGCGCCCTTGAAGACGCTGCCGACGTTGAAGTTGACCAGGACGGGGTGTCCCTTGGCGGCGAAGAAGTCCACGACGGCGACCAGGGCGTCGACATCGACGGTGCCCGGCCCCTCCTCGCCGCCGGTGGTCGGGACCCCGCCCAGCGGCCAGCCGTTGTACGTCGGCATCCCGGTACCGGACACGTCGATCGGGCACTGGTCCGGGTAGAGGCTTCCGCCCAGGTCGTAGAAGGTCGGGATGTCCAGCACCCGCATCGCCTTGATGTGCGAGTAGTGGGTCTCCCGGGAGAAGAACGCCACGGGCAGGTAGGCGTTGGGGTTGTCGTCGGGATGCTGGGACCGCAGGTAGCTGGTGCGGCAGCTGGCATCGCCGGAGACCTCGTCACGCACCAGGGCGTTGCCGTCCAGGTAGTCCCGTGCGTTCCACATCGCGTACAGGTTGCCTTCGGTGCTGCCCATGGACAGCACGTATCCCCATCCGTCCTTCTCGCACGGCCGGTCCGGATCCTCGGGCAGTGTCACGTGCCACAGACGGGCATAGTGCTCAAGGACGGCCCGCTCCAGCCACCGCGAGTGCAGGCTGTAGTGGCTGTCGACGAACGGGTCCCCGATGTTGTTCAGGTGGAAGCCCAGGAACCGGCCCAGCGCGGCGTGGCCCTCGAGCGACAGGTTCACCTGATAGCCCAGCAGGCGCCCGCGCTGCTCGCCGAGGTAGCCCTCCAGTTTGGTGAGGACCGCGGTCCTCTGCTCGTCGGTATAGGCGTCGGCACCCAGCCGGTAGTCGTCGTTGGTCGGCGGCGCCGCCACCGGGATTCCTGTGTATTCGGTCGTCATGAGGTGTCCGATTCTGAACAATCGCGCGGACCCGAAGGGATAGGGGTGGGGACAAGGCGCGAGGAAGGAGCGGCCGCAGCGACGGCCGCCCGAGCGCTGAACAGCCCAAACAGCAATCGCTGGAGGAGGTTCGGCCGTTGTCCAGGCACCTCGCGGCATCCAGGCTATATGCCCTGCGACGTAGGAATTCCCGCCCCATCCGCACAACATTCCTATTACCTGATTCCGGTGACCGGAGTTTGAATTCGCTAGCTCAAAGGCGCCATGAGCAGTGACGTTTATGCGCGCACCGGCAGCGGCGGCGAAGTGCTGGCTCCGAACTGACGTCCGTTTCTGCTGCCGGTCCTGTACGCCCCCGTCCGGGCGGCTCTTGGCGGCCCGGGCCACGCTGTTGCCCGGACCCCGGGTACCCGAAGGCGTGTCGACGCCGGTGGACTGTTGGACGATCGCCGAACCCTTCCAGTCCGGCAAGGGCCTGGCCGGACTGGACGAACACCAGGTCAGACTCTGGACGTCCTGGCACCGCTGGGTCACCCTCGCGATGCTGGTGCACGCCTTCCTCACCGTCGTCCGCGCCGACGAACACGCGGGCCATCCCAGTCCGGACGGGCTGCCCCCTGACCTGCAACGAGATCCAGCGCCTGTTCACGCTGGCCGTCCGACGCGTCCACGACACAGACCACCGGCTCGACTGGTCCCGCGGGCGACGCGCCACCAGGCCCGATCCAGCGACAAGCCAATCGAGCATGAAGATCGCGATCTAAAGCTGGAGTATCAGGCGGTGAATTTCCCGAAGAGGTGGTTGGCTGGAGCGTCCGGGTTGTTGCCGTAGAAGAACTCCGTGAGCGCCTGGTGGAACTCGGCGCGGTTCAGCGCGCCGGAGCCATCCCGGTCCAAAGCGGCGAAGACCGCGGCACAGTCCTCGCCGGGAACGCCGGCGACTGAGTCGAACATCTGCTGGAACTCCGCCTGATCGATCTTGCCGTCGGCGTTGAGATCGACCAGGTCGAAGAAGCAGTTGGTCACCGGCTCGATCTGTTCCGGGTACAGGTTGGGGTCGGTCAGGACCCGCTTGAATCCTTCGGTCATTTCCCGCAGATCGACCTTCCCGTCACCGTCCTGGTCCATCGGGGCGATCACCTTCGCCCAGAACCCGTCCATCCCCTGGGTGAGCTGGTGGGTGGTGGCGGAGTCCGGTGTGGTGCCGCGGGCGGCGATGTAGCGCTCGCTCATGTTGCGGACGTCCCGCTGGGTGATGAACCCGTCGCCGTCGACGTCGGCGCCCCTGAACCACTGGCCGTACTTGAGGTCTTGAAGTGCAGTCATGGCTGCGCACAGTATTCATGGCGTTACACAGGCGCAAACGGCGAGTGCAGGGCTCTCGGCGGTCTGACCGGCCCGCTACGCGTCTGACTAGGGCGTACATGGGAACGCGCCCGACGAGGCAGGAAGTCTTCGTGTCAATGTTCGAGGTCGGGTGGCGTGAAGGCGAGCACACCAGGCGGAAGATCGGCATAGACCTCGACATCGACCAGCGCACTGAGAGCACTCGGCCCCTGGGACAGGCGCGAGCACGGCCGATCTGCCGTGAGGACGTTCGGATTGCCGTGACGGTCCAGTGTCCCGCTGAGGCCCGGGTGGACCGGATCCCACCACGCTCCGGTGGACAGTTGTACGACGCCTGGCATGACGTCATCCGATAGCACGGCGCCCGCGAGGCAACTGCCTCGGTCGTTGTAGAGGCGTACGATCATGCCGTTCTCGATGCCGCGCGAGGCTGCGTCCGACGGATTGAGCGTCGCGGGCTCACGCCCTCGAATCTTTGAACTGAGGCTGTGACCGCCGTTGTCATACTGACTGTGCAGGCGCGAGGCGGGCTGATTCGAGATCAAATGCAGCGGAAATCGGTCCGCCAGATCAGCCTGAAGCCACTCCACTGGTTCGAACCATGTCGGATGCCCGGCGCAGTCGTCGTAGCCGAACGAGTCGATCTCCTCGGAGAAGACCTCGATCCTGCCCGACGGCGTCGCCAGGGGAAAACGCTGCGGATCCGAGCGCAGCGCCTCGAAGCTCCCGGGAAACGGTCCGGTCAGCGCCGGCAGCTCAGCGGTGGAGCTACGCCAGAAGTCGTCGAAGCTGGGCAAGGCGGCAACGTCGCCGAGCTCAGCCCTCGTCTGCTCGTAAAGGTGCCGGACCCATTCGATTTCGGAGCGCGACTGTGTGAACCCCTGCTCGTATCCGAGCCGGGCGGCCAGGGTGGCGAAGATATGGTGATCGGTGCGCGACTCGCCCTCCGGCTCACGGACCTTCGGCATCGCGACGAGGTGGGGATCGGAGAATCCGGCGGCGAAGTCGTCGCGCTCCAGGCTGGTGGCGACGGGGAGGACGATGTCCGCGAACTTGGCCGTGGTGTTCCACCAGGCTTCGTGAACCACCACCGTGTCAGGGCTCTGCCAGGCACGGGTCAACCGGTGCAAGTCCTGGTGGTGGTGGAACGGGTTCCCTCCGCACCAGTACACGAGGCGCAGCTCTGGCAACGTGAGCCGCTGCCCGTCGTAGTCGATGGTCTTCCCCGGATGCAGCAGGGTGTCGGCGATCCTGGCGACCGGGATGAAATCCGAAACGGGGTTGAAAACCGGGGGAATCGTCGCCACCGAGGGGCGGCCTGGGGCAACGCCGGTCGCGTCCATCGTCGCGTAGCCTGCGCCCCAGCCGCAGCCGGGCCGGCCCATCGAGCCCGCCATGGCGGCCAGCACGACGGACATCCAGATCGGCTGTTCACCGTGGTCTGCCCGTTGCACCGCGTAGTTCACCATGATGAGGGAACGCTGAGTGGTGAGGCGGCGAGCGAGGTCGGTGAGCGTGTCGCGGCTGATGCCCGTGATCCTCGCTGCCCAGGTGGCGTCCTTGGGGATACCGTCGAGCTCGCCGAGTATGTAGGAGGCGAAGCGGTCGAAGCCTACGCAGCACCGGCGGAGGAAGTCCTCGTCATGCCACCCGTTGACCAGCATCGTGTGGGCGATGCCGAGCATCGCGGCGGTGTCGGTGTTGGGGATGACGGGCAGCCACTCGGCGTCGAGGAAGCTCGCGACGTCGCTGCGGATGGGGCTGACGTTCACGAACCGCACTCCGGCCTCGCGGCACCGGCGCTGCAGGTTCGACGTCTGGTGCCTGGCCAGCCCGCCGGGATTGATCTGGCTGTTCTTGAGAGCCAGCCCGCCGAACGCCACCACGAGCTCGCAGTTCCCGGCGATCTCGTCCCACATCGGCATCCGGGACTGATAGCTCCACGGATGCCCGCCGATCACGTGGGGAAGAATGACCTCCAACGCCGCAGTGCTGTACGTGTTGCGCGAGTCGGTGTAGCCCCCGCCCAACGACAGGAACCGGTGGAGTTGCCCCTGTGCGTTGTGGAACGCGCCGGCACTCGCCCAGCCGTAGGATCCGCCGAACACCGCGCTGTCTCCGTGCTGTGAGCGCACCCGACGGAGTTCATCGCTCACCAGCGTGATCGCGTCGTCCCAGCTCACCTCCACGAAAGCGTCCGCGCCTCTCGCCGTGTCACGGGCGCGCGGCAAACCGTGCAGCCAGCCCTTTCGCACCGCAGGGCGTAAGACGCGAGCGCTGTCGTCGGCCGCCGTCACCATTCCCGGGCCGATGGGCGACGGCGCAGGGTCATCACCCCGCGGCTCAATCCGAACCAACCGACCAGAATCGACCACCGCGACAAAACTGCCCCAATGCGTCGCGACCGACATGCGTCGTTCCACCGTGCATCAACTCCATCCTGAGGTTCCCCTGCTCCCGGACAGCGCTGCTTACGCCACAGGCACTCCACTTCAGTGGACGCTCCGCGGGACAGAGACTTCCCCGGCGGTCTGCTGCCCAACCCCGGCGGTGCTCCAGGTTCTGCTCCACCCCTCCCGGGCTGCTGACCGAGCCCTGCATCTGCCCGCCGAAGCGCGACGCCGCCTCGCCCTCGTTCTGCGCGGCCGCCCCCGCCAGCCCGGCCTGGACGACCAGATCGTGCAGGAGGCCATCGACCACCACACCCGCCGCTCGGCCTCACTGATGCCGGGGTCTTCCACGGTTTCGCCCTGCGCGCCTGGGGCCACTGGCGGAGCGCGGACCCTCAGCGCCGAGGGAGAGTACCTGTCGGTGACCTGGCATACCCTGGCTGCCCGCACCACGCAGCCGATCTCATCCTCGCTGGGAACAGTTGACGGCAACTATCTCTGCCGAACCGCCGTCCGCCTCGACTCCTCGCTGATCGGCTCGCAGATCGTCCGAGACCACGTTCCGGCCGGACGGGCCTTCTCCTCCATCGAGGAACTGGACTCCGCATTCCGTCAGGCCGGTGTCACCGTCTCCGGCGCTGTCCCCGCGTAGCAGTTTCCCTTCACGGTGCGAGTCCGGGCCGGGCGACAGAACCGCTACCGAAGGAGCGGGCGGCAGGGGAACGGGGTGGCCGCAGTGTGACTCGCGTGGGACGAGTCACTGAGTCCCTGCCGTTCGGGGCGGAGATGCAGAGGGCGGTCATGTCCGGCATGGAGGAGGGGCCGGAACGGTGGTGAGGGCGCCCGGCACGGATTCCGGAGGCCACCGCGGTGTTCTGCAGCCGCCCGTGCATCAGCCGGTCGCTGTCGCCGTTGCCCGTGACACAGGCACTGGGGTGCGGGTGGTGGCCGGGCAGTCGGGTGTCAGCTCGCTGCGGGCTCACTTGTCGTGGTGCGCGGGCCGGGGCGACGTCGCCGGCCGATGGGTGCGGGCTTCCACCAGTTGGCGGGGCCCAGAAGTGCCATGACTGCGGGGACGAGGATCCCGCGGACCAGGATCGCGTCGAGGATCGCTGCCGAGGCGATGCCCGCGCCCATGAGTTTGAGGATGGTGACGTGGGAGGTCGTGATGGCAGCGGTGGAGATGGCGAGGGCCGCTGCGGCGGAGGTCATCAGCCGGCCGGTGCGGGAGATGCCCTTGACGATGGCCGCCTGGTTGTCCAAGCCGCGGTCGAACTCCTCCCTGATTCTGCCGAGGAGGAAGACCTCGTAGTCGATGGACAGGCCGAACGCGACGGCCAGGGTGAACAGCAGCAGACTTGCGTCGAGGGAACCGGTGACCGTGAACCCGCCCAGCACGTCCGCCCCGTGTCCGTACTGGAAGATCCCCACGATCAAGCCGAGAACGGCAGCCAAGCTGACGACGGCCACCGCGAGCGCTTTCAAGGGTGCCATGGCACTACGGGTGAAGGCGGTGAGCGCGGCCAGCAGGAACACACACATCGCCACTGCAACACCGGGCAGCGCGCCACGCACCGCGTCTGTGGTGTCGGTGATCTGCGCGGCCCGACCGCCTACCAGGGCCGGACCCGGCGCGGGAGTCTTGCGCAGCCCATCGACCAGGCGCGCGGCCTGGGGCGTGTCGGGGTCCACCGTTGCCGCCACCAGCACCAGCACCAGCGCCGGGCGCTGCTCCTGCTCCGCCTGTCCAGGCCGGCCCGCCGCAGAAGTGGACACGACGCGCACCGCACCTACCTGTGGCAACCGGGCCACGGCGGCCGTGTAGTTTCCCAGACCCGCGCCCGGCCGTTCAAGGACCACCACCTGGACTCGTTCCGGAGGCACTTCGAAGCGCCCGCGCAGGTCCGTTGCCGCAGCGGCGGCTGAGGCCGTCGGCGGCAGCGTCCGCTCGTCGATCGCGCCCAACCGCAGACCCGTTGCGGGCCAAGCCACCACGACCAGCACCGCAAGCGCCCCCACGCCCGCCGCCACAGGCCAGGCAGTGACACGGCGGGCGAGCTCCCGCCAGAACCGGCTGGCTCCTCCGACCGGAGCCCGGCGCAGCCGGCGCAGCGGGTCGGCGCCATCGACGCGATCACCCAGCAGCGTCAACGCGGCCGGCAGCACCGTCAACGCGGCCAGCGCCGCCAGCAACGTCACCGCAACTCCCGCGAGGGCCAGCGCGCGCAGCAGCGGGACGGGGATGGCGGCCACCGCCACCAGGCAGGCAGAGATCACTGCTGCCGAGCAGAGCACACAACGACCCGATGTATTGAGCGCCACGTCCAGTGCCTGGGCACGCGGCATCCCCTTGGCGTGCTCCTCGCGGTAGCGGGCGAGGACGAACAAGGTGAAGTCGATCGACAGGCCGAAGCCGATAGCCGCGGCCGCGTTGACCGCGAACGCGGACACATCACTCACCTGGGCCAGCAGACCCAGCAATGGCACACAGCAGACGACGGCCAGCACCGCGACCACGAGGGGCAGCGCGGCCGCCGCCCACGAACCGTAGGTCAGCAGGAGGAGAAGCAAGACGAGCGGCGCAGCCCAGAGTTCCGCCTTCAGCAGATCGGCCTCGGCCTGCTGGTCGATCTCGGCCGTCGCCCATGAGACCCCGCTCGCGTCCACCCGCATCCCCGGCACCGCTGCCCGCGCCTTGGGCACCAGACGCAACGCCGCTTCCTTGCGGTCCGCGTCGCTGCCCGACAGCGAGACCGTCACCAGTCCGGTGCGTCCGTCCCGCGAGATCAGCCATGGATCTCCCGTGGCGGCCGACTGCACCGTACGCACAGCCGGCTCGTCTGCCACCACACCGGCAACGACCCTGGCACCCGCTGCAACCGCCGGCCGTGCGCCCCCGTCGCCCACCGTCACGGCGAGCACCAGATCCGGGGTGCCGACTTCCAGCAGTTCAGCCTGCGTCTGAGCCCTGGCTGACTCGGTGCCTGTGGCGATGGTCCCTCCTGCGCCGAAAGTGCCGGATACCGCTGGGAGACTCAGGAGCGCCGCGAACAGCGCAACCGCCGCGCACACCACCACCCCCCAGGCCCGGGACGCCGACCACAGCCCCCTCGCTGTCCCATCCTCGCTGCGTACTGGCATACCCGCACCAACGATCAAGGCGCACACAAGTGATGTTGCTGCAGGCGGGAAAGATCACCTGGCGGCACCGAGCCGATCCGGCCTTTCCCGCCCGCTCCGGGCGCGTCATGTGAGGGTTCAGTGGCGAAGGGTGAGGCTTTCATTCCGGGCGTCGGGCAGTTGGGCCGGCCTGTCGGCGGGCGCGGCGTCCAGAGCGATGCGGCGGCGCTGGCACAGGCGGTCCAGGACCTGCACCCCCGGTTCCGCGCCGCGGAGCAGGGAGGGGCCGGAGCCGACGAAGCGCGAGCAGACGCCGACGTGGGCGTGATGGACATCCGTCAGGACTTCGACCAGGCGCCTGTGGGCGGGTCGCAGGATAGAGGACCTGCCCGGTGCGGCCAGGCCCCACTCGCGCAGACTCTGCACCAGGACACGGTGATCGGCCGACCACAGGCCGGAGAATCCACGGGGAGCCTGCGGTGGCGCCATCGAGGGCCGGACAGTGTCGTGGTAGTCCCGCGCGTCGAAAGACGCGGTGATGCGCAGGGCGGACGCGCTGGCGCGCAGGAAGTGAGCGGCGCTTTCCAGGCCGAGGGCGGAACCTGCGGGTGAGGGGGCGCGAAGAGCGTGCCGCAGGGCGAGGACGGTCGCCTGGGTGAGGGCGAAGAACAGCCGGTGCCCCTGAATCCAGCGTTGGCGCACCGTGGCCTGCGTCCGGGGCTCGGAGACGCCGGCTCGAGGGGTCAGGCCGGCCGCGTGCGCGGCGAGATCGAGGTCGGGCTCCGTCAAAGATCCGTCCGGGTTCCGGGAGAAGGCCCGCACGGTGGCCAGGGTGTCGTCGAGGGCGTCGATCAACAAGGGTGCGGGGGTGCAGGCGCACCGTGAGACCGCGAAGTATTCGTCGAAGGCGGCTTCGCGGGGGTCGCGTTCGGGGAGTCGGCGGTGGTCGGGGGGCGCGGGGTGGCGGTCAGGTCGGTTCACGGCCTCCCGCAGGGTCGCCAAGTCGTGGGGCAGGTGCTGGGGCGGGGCGAGCCACAGCACGGATTCGCTTGTCATCTGGGTCATTTCACTAGTTTTTATGCGGTACGTTACCCGGCATGTCAGTGACTCTTGGTGATGATTCGTTTCGCAGTGCAATCGGCGAGGTTGCCGCGATCCTTGAGGACTACTGGGAGGACCTGCGCGAGGAACGCCTGCCGGTGACGCCAGACCTTCGCCCCGGGGACGTACGCGCGATGCTGCCGGACTGTGCGCCGGTACACGGCGAGCCGATCCGGGATGTCCTGGCCGATGTACGGCGTGTGGTGATCCCCGGGCTCGTCCACTGGCAGCACCCTTCGTTCCTCGGCTACTACCCGACCCAGACCAGCCCCGCGTCGGTGGTCGGCGAGTTGTTGGCCTCCGGCCTGGCGGTCCAGCACATGATGTGGTCGACGGGCCCGGCCGCCACCGAACTCGAGGAGACGGTCCTGGACCACCTCGCGGTCGCGCTGGGCCTGCCGGAGCGATTCCTCAGCACCGGGGACGGCGGCGGGGTCCTGCAGGACTCCGCGTCCTCAGCGGTCCTGGTGGCCGTAGCCGCCGCCCTGTACCGGGTCTCAGACGGGCGCTGGCGCGAACACGGCACCGAAAGCCGCTACCGCCTGTACTGCACCGACCAGGCGAACTCCTGTGTCCCCAAAGCCTCACGCATCGCCGGCCTGGGAGAACCGACCTGGATCCCCACCCTCGCGGGCACGTGCGAGATGGACCCCCGCGCGCTACGTGAGCACCTGGCAGCCGATCGCGCCGCAGGCCTGGTACCCGCGATCGTGGTCACCTCCGTAGGCACCACCGGCACCTGCGCCATCGACCCCGTCGCCGCCGTCGCCGCAGTGTGCCGCGAGTTCGGAACCTGGCTGCACGTGGACGCCGCTTACGCCGGCTCGGCCGCCGTCTGCCCGGAGAACCGCTGGATCAACGAGGGCGTCGAGCACGCCGACTCCTACGCCGTGAACTGCCACAAGTGGCTGCTCACAGGACCGCCCTGCGACGCCATGTGGGTGGCCGACCGCCACAGCCTCACCGCCGCCATGGACATCCGCCCGCCTTTCCTGCGCAACCAGGCCAGCGACTCCGGCGACGTCACCGACTTCCGCGACTGGCAGGTGCCACTCATGCACCCCTTCCGCGCCCTGAAACTGTGGTTCGTCCTGCGCACTCACGGCGTCGAGGGCCTGCGCGCACACATCCGCGAACAGCTCTCCCACGCCGCGCTGCTCGCCGACCTGGTCCGGGACAGCCCCGGCTTCGAACTGGTCTCGCACTCACTCGGACTGGTGTGTTTCCGCCTCACCGGTGACAACGCCCGCACCGAGCGCCTGCGCACCGATCTCGAGGCCACCCACCAGATCCTGGTGACGCCCACCACCGTTGACGGCCGCTACATCCTGCGCGCTGCCCTGGGCTCGCGCTTGGCCTCCCAGACCTCCGTACGCAACGCCTGGGCGCTGGTGCGCGAGATCGCGGCCGCGATCCCCGACAACCAGCCCGCGTCATCCGAAACGTCGCCGACGACCCCGGTCGGCGCCCGGTAACCCGGTACACGCCGGGACAGCGCCCGTAGGGAGCTACGGACCGTGAACGGCAGCAGGTGCATGAACAGCAACCCAACGCCCCGGCCTTCGCCACGCGAACGACAGTCAGCGGAGAACCCTGTGCCCGACGACCATGACGACGCGACCGCGGCGGGCGAACGCTGGTTCGACTACGCGGCCGCGCACCCGCACACGAACGTGGAGATCGGCGGGGCGGCCGTGGTCGCCGGCCCCGCCCCTTCGACCGTCGAACTGCACGCGTTGATCGACGTGATGCGGGCTGCCCACCCGCCACTGCGCGACCGGGCCCGCCCACGCGGCGCGAGTGCGGTAGGCCCGGCCGTGCCAGCCGATCACCTCAGGGAGATCGCGCTGACGGCGCAGGGCGGTGACCTCGCGCTGCACGCGGCGATCGAGCGCGTGTGCGCCCAGCCGCTCAGGGACGTCACCTGGGGCATGACCCTGCTCCACGGCCACCGTGACAACGAGTTCGCCCTGCTCCTTCGCGCCCACCACGGCCTCCTCGACGGCATGTCCCTGATCGGGATCACGCTCGCCGCGGTGCGGGAACCCGGCCCCCCGCGCCGCCGCACACCCCCCGTGCACCCACCTTCCTGGACGAGCGCACGCGTGCGCGCCCTGGTACGCGCGGTCGCTGGCATCGCGCTGCCCGCGCACGCAATCAGCCTCGGCCCCGACCGCGGTCGAGCCCCGACCGGCCCAACCAGGCGCATGTGGGTCCACACCCCCCTGCCTCGTATGAAGGCCATTGCCCGGGAAGGTGGTGTCAGTATCAACGACGTCTACCTGGCCGCCCTCGCCGGCGCCCTGCGGCCCTGGCTGCCCGACCCGACCACAGGCACCGTACGGGTGACGGTCCCCCTCAACACCCGGCGCGTCGACACGAGCGCCGCGCTGGGCAACTTCCACCGCGGGGTCCCCGTCATCCTGCCCTGCCACCTGCCCACCGCCGCCGAACGCCTGGCCGCCACACGCCTGGCCACCAGGAACATCCGGATCAGCCACCGCGATCCCGACGCGGATGTTCTGTTCGACTTCCTGCCCACGCGCTGGCATGGCAGAGCCCTGGCACGAATCCTGCACCCGCGACGCACCACCATGGTGGCCACCCACGTCCCCGGCCCCGCACGCCCCCTCGAACTCTACGGCCACAGCATCAACGCCCTGCTGCCGCTGATGTTCCTACCCGCAGGACACCACCTGTCGGTCTGCCTGGGTGAATACGCCGGCACCGCGCACCTGGCCGTCGTCGCCGACCCCAGCCTGCCCGACATCGACAAACTCCCCGCCCGCTGGCTCGCCGGGCTCGATGCGCTTGAAGATGCTTTTACACAGCCCGGCCCTGCCACAGCCTCAACGCCCTGCACCATCACGGATCCGGCATCGAACAATACGGAACGCGTCACGACCAGTTCTGCCGGACAAGACGCGTAACCGGAGCCGTACAGATTCCCTGGACGCGCTGGGCAGACGGCCCGCTGCCGAGTCGCAGCAGACCGGGCTGACCGCGCTCGGCCGGCAGATCGAGTCCCTCACCCGCGAAGTTGCGCAGGCGGCCAAGGACCTCGGCCGGCTCCTTACGGAAACTCGGGGCGCCTACCACTGACGCCCCTGCCGAAAGCGGCGCGGATCTGCAGCCCTGTTCAGTGAACCGAGGCGGGCTTGGAAAGGGCCGAGGATTCGACGATCCGAGTGAACCGTGCGGCCTGGCCGGCGGAGTGCTCCAGCACGGCCGCGAGTTCCTCTCGTGCCTGTTCGCCGCCCGGGCCCAGGCCACCCGCGTCGAAGATGCCCAGGAAGCGCACGATGGGCTGCAAGACCTCTTCGTAGTGGGTGACGGGACTGTAGATACCAGAGCGGGCCATCGACCGGGCCAGCCGTGCGTAGCCGGGCGCGCCATGGCCGGGCGCACGGATGGAAGCGGCGACATCCGCCACAGCCCGTACGGTGCGGTCAGGATGCAGATCCATCGCTGCCGACAGGACCGTGCGGTAGAAGAGCATGTGCCGGTTCTCGTCCTTGGCGATGCGGTTGAGCATTGCCTCGCAGGCCGCATCGCCGCACTGAAGCTTGATGTTTCGGTAGGAGACGCGGGTGCCGAGTTCCTGAAGGGTCACATAGACCAGGGAAGCGACAACATCATCGCCGTAGTCCATGCCCCAGCCGTTCTGGACATGAGCAGTTCGGTCGTTCTCCAAGGCGACAGGATCAACCGCACGGGACACCATGAGGTAGTCGCGAATGGCGATACCGTGACGACCTTCTTCGACTGTCCAGCGATCGACCCACGTACCCCAGGCTCCGTCCCGGGTGAAGAGCTCGGCGATCACCCGGTGGTAGCTCGGCAGATTGTCCTCGCTGAGGAGGTTGTGCACCAGGCCGTCCCGGGCTGCCTTACCGAGAGTGCCCTGTTCCGGCTCCCACGGTGTCCCGCCCAACACACCGTCGAAATCAGCGCCCCGACTCCAAGGGGTGTACTCATGGGGATACCAGTCATCCGCGCTCTCCAAGTGGGCATCCACCGCCCTCGCCACCACCGGCTCGAGCTCGCGCAGCAGGCTGATGTCACGGCGAGGCGTCTGGCAACGGTCCATGGCTACTCCAAGGGGTTCCGGCGTGCGGAGCGCCGCTGGTCCGGCCCCCCGACAGGGGTATTACGTGATGCTCGGCCCTCCCCGGACGGCCTGCGGGTGGTGGCTCCTGGACCTCCACCCGTCCAACGGCAACGCCCAGCGCGGCCCTCGGGGGCCCTGTGCCAGGACCGTCACCACCGGGTCAGGTTCAGCTCGACGGCCGTACGATGTGGCGGTGCTGCGGGTGGCTATGTGCTGCTGAGCAGCAGGACCGCGTTCTGCCCGCCGAAACCGAAGGCGCAGCTCACAGCCGTGTTCGTGGTGAACGGACGAGGCCGTCCGCTCACGATGTCCAGCATGTGCTTGCCGTCCTGCTGCTGGAAGTTCGCGGTGGGCGGGACGGTGCCGTGGCGTAGCGCGAGGACCGTGTACGCCGCCTGGATCGCGCCCGCCGCCCCCAGGGAGTGTCCGATCACCCCCTTGGAGGCCGTGACTGGAGGCGTGGTGTCGCCGAAGACACGCGCCAGGGCTGCGGCTTCCGCCTCGTCGCCAAGCGGGGTGGAGGTGCCGTGCGCCTGTACGTGCTCGATGTCGTGAGGGCTGCACCCCGCGTCCTGGAGGGCGGCCACGATTGCGCGGACGGCGCCGTCGCCCTGTGGATGCGGGGCGACGGGATGGTAGGCATCGGAACCCGCACCATAACCGCGCAGCAGAGCCAACACCTCCACCTGCCGGGCGCGTGCGTCGGCGGCCCGTTCCAAAACGAGGACGGCAGCTCCCTCACCGAGGACGAATCCGTCCCGAGCCGCGTCGAACGGCCTGCTGGCCAGCTCGGGTTCGTCGCGGCGTGGCGACAGCGCGCGCATCCGGGTGAAGCAGGTGGCCGTCATCCGGGACCGGCCAGATTCACTGCCGCCAGCGAGCACGATGTCGCAGGTTCCCGACCGCAGCAGATCGCGCGCCACTCCGATCGCGGTCGCCCCAGAGGCGCAGGCGCTCGCGGTGGTGAAGTTGGGGCCCTGGGCGCCGAGGTCCATGGCGACCTCACCGGCAGCCATGCTCGGCACGCTGCGCGGCAGCGCGAGCGGCGAGACGCGCACCGGCCGGTCCGCGCCGAGATGGCCGAACTCGGTGACGTATGTGCTCAGGCAATTCGATCCGACGCCGAGCACGACCCCGACCCGTTCGCCGAGTCCGACGTCCCTGGGCAGACCGGCGTCGGTGACTGCCCGGCGGGCGGCGAGAAGCGCGAACTGGATGAACCGTCCCACCCGCCGGGCCAGTGACGGGCCGAGTCCCGCCGCAGCGTCGAGGCCCGTCACCTGGCAGGAGAAGTCGACGGGCAGGCCGACGAGATCGGGGTCCCGGGCGGCCAGCGAACGGCCCCGGCACAGGGCCGCCCAGTTCTCCCCAAGCGTGTGCCCGGCCGGGGTGACGAGCCCGAGCCCCGTGATGACGACGTCAGCGGGCATCGGCGAAGGCGCGGGCGGCGTCGGCGAGGGTGGCAGACGGGGCCAGATCCATTGCCTCTTCGGAGGGCACGATCCCGAACCGCTCCTCCGCCGCCACGACCAGTTCCATCAGGGCCAGGGAGTCCATGCCGAGACTCTCGAAGGTGAGGTCCGGCGTGATGTTCCGGGCCTGGGCCTCGCCGCCCAGCTGCTCGTGGACCAGGGCCATAAGCTTCTCAGGAAGGGAGTTGTACGCGGTTTGGGTCATGTCTGGTTCCTCCTGCAAGGGTTTTCCATTTGTAGGTGGCTCGCGGCAGTCACCACCGGTCTTCCTTCGACGTGGCCTCTATGCGCTCGAACAGCTCCCGCGCGCGGGCCGCCCGCACGGTGAGCTGCTCCACATGCGCACCCAAGCGGTCCTGCGCCTGCTCGCCGGCCGCTCCGAGGCCGCCCAGATAGGTGACCTTCAGCGCCCGCACAAGGGGGGCCACCACATGCTCGAGGTGGACATCCAGGTTGTAGATGCCAGATGCCGCGATGCGCACCGCCCGCCTCCGGAAGCCAGGGATCGTCGCACCGGGCATCTCGAAGTGTTCGAGGACATCGGCCAGGGCGGCGAGCGCCGCGCCGGGGTACAGGGCGAGCGCGTCAGCGAACAAATCCCGGTAGAAGAGCATGTGCAGGTTCTCATCGGCCGCAATCCGCGCCATCAGCTGCTCGCCGGCCCGGTCCCCACAAGCTGCCCCGGCGTTCCGGTGGGCCTGCCGAGTCGCCAGTTCCTGGACGGTGACGTAGGCCAGCACATGCAGGGGCGTTGCCGCACCGGAGCGGTAGCCGGTGCCGACGTGCCGCATCCGTAGATTTTCAAGGGCGATGGGGTCCACGACGCGGCGGGCGTGGACGTAGGCACGCAGGACCGAGGCATGCCGGTCCTCCTCGGCCGTCCACCGATGCACCCAGGTGCCCCAGGCGCCGTCCCGCCCGAATCGGGTGGCGATCTCGAAGTGGTAGCTGGGCAGGTTGTCCTCGGTCAGCAGATTGACCACCAGCACGTCCTGTACGGCCCGGGGCAGTGCTGTCTGCTCCGGTGACCAGGCCGTGCCGTCCAGTGGGCCGTCGTAGTCGTGTGCCGCACTCCACGGCACGTACTGGTGCGGGAACCAGTTACGGGCGGAGGCCAGGTGCCGCTCGAGGAGTTGCTCCACCGACGGCTCCAACTCCCGCAGGACGCGCTCCGCCTCGGCCACAGCCTCGGTCATCCACCTGTGCCCTTCTTCGTATGCGGGGACATGCCAGTCGGTAGACTGCAAACGCATACGGTGGGAACCGGAAACGATGATTCACCCGTTTGATGTACTGGCACCAACGCACTCCTCGCGACGCGCCAATTCCGCGGGGTGGCGCACCATCAGAGGCGAGGGCTCATGGTCCTTATCGGACGATCGCCTCAAAGCCTCCATCCTTCCGACCGCCAGCGGCCTGCCTGGCCAGCGCCGCACCCCGTGCCGCCCGCGACGAGCGATTCCGCCACCAGCTGACGACCTGGGGCTGAAAACGGCCTGCCACATCAAGCAGTGGGCCGGGCGGAAATCCTGACGGCTCAGCGCTGCCCTACGCGCTATGACCACCACATCCCGATCGTGGACAGCAGCTCCATCCCCTCCGGCATCAGCGTCGCGGCCCTGCTCCGCTGATT
This sequence comes from Streptomyces sp. NPDC058674, assembly GCF_042716505.1. NCBI lineage: Bacteria > Bacillati > Actinomycetota > Actinomycetes > Kitasatosporales > Streptomycetaceae > Streptomyces > Streptomyces sp. NPDC058674. The sequence goes on along the minus strand of NZ_JBHXSC010000005.1, from coordinate 122,313 downwards.
CCCGATCTAAGCCCCCAGCTTGTGCTCCCGCTGCTGTGCGGCGTCGTAGCTCATCGCCCACTTCGCCGCCTGGCCGCACGCCTGCCGTACCTCGACTGCGCGGCCAGCCCTCCGCGGGAAATCGAGGAGGCCGGCGCGCCGAGGGGGCACGGCGACGAGATCGGCGACGAGATCGGCGACGAGATCGGCGACGAGTACGTGTTGGTGGAACCGAAGGAGCTGGATGAGATCGCGCCGGGCCGCTCCCGTTCGCTGGAGATCGCAGGGTTCGTCGACCTGTCGGAGGTGGACCCGATCTTCTTCGACAAGACCTATAGCTTGGGACCGCGGGGCGCCGAGTACAGCAAGGTCTACAGCCTCCTTGAGCAGGCCCTCGCGAAGACCGGCAAGGCCGGTACCGCCACGTTGGTGATGCGCCAGCACGAATACCTGGTCGCCCTCAAGGCCGAGAACAGCCTCCTGACCTTGCACACCCTGCACTGGGCCGACGAGATCAGAGACCCCCAGAAGGAGATCGACAACCTGCCGGGAAAGTCGAGGGCCTCCGACAAAGAGCTGACCGGGAAGACTCCGCCACGGTCCCCGCCACTAGCCTCCGTCACCAGCTCCGGGAGGACCGGCGCTACGTCCAGGACGTCACGGCACTCGTATCCTCACCGACGCCCACGCGGCGGGGATCGGCGTCGATCAGGCCGTCGCCCCCGTCAACACCGCGGCCGTCGCTGCGCAACTGCTCCGCTCGGCGGACGCGGCTACCAAGACTCTGCCCTGTTGGCCCAAGCAGCCGCGCAGGCACCGATGCGCGACGAGTGCATCAGATCCCCGCGCTGGCCGCGGCCGGCAGCCGGGCCCGGGCTGTGCTTGGCCGCCGTTTGCGATGCCCGAGCGGAACTGGCCACTCGTGCCGGGTCCGGACATCGCCACCACACCTCCACCGTCTTCCCTCGTGCCCGTGACGGCTCCGGACTGGTTAGACCTTGGTGTTGGTGTACCGATCGCCCTTGAAGAGGTAGACGTGCGTGCTGCTGTTGGGGACGGCGCAGGCGGCGTCCAAGTTGGAGGCGAAGGTGGTGCCTGCCAGCTGCGGCCAGCCGGTGGCGATGGACAGCGGACCGCGAATGATCCTGTCGTAGTGGGCGTTGTAGCGCACGTACTGATCCCCCTTGAACAGGTAGAGGTCGGTGCCGTGGCCGGGGACGGGGCAGGCTGCCTGGATGTCCCGTTCGAAGATGGTGCCGGCCAGTGGTGGGAACGCTTCAGCGATCTTCCTGGGCCCCCACTTGATCTCGTCCTCGTGGTTGTTGTAGTTGACGTACATGGCGCCGGCGAACAGATAGAAATCCGTGGACTTGCCGGGGACCGCGCACGTGGCGTCGACCCCGCGGGTGAAGGCAGTCGACTCCAGTCCGGGGAAGCCCTCGGCGATATCCTTGGGTCCGGAGGTGACGCCTTCCGTCCGCACGTCGTACCTCAGGTACTGCTCGCCCTTGAACAGGTAGACGTCTTTGTGGGCGTCGTTCGGCACGTTGCAGGCAGCGTCCATGTCATGGCTCGCCATGGTGCCGAACAGACCGCGCCAGCCAGTGGAGATCAGGCTGCCGTCGCCCGAGGGGGCGGCGCCGGGTTCGTCCCCCGTGTAGCGGACATTGAGGGAGAAGCGGCCCATGCCATAGTCTTTGCGGTCGAACGTCCAGGGCATGGTGCGGTTGGGCCTGTTGTAGAGGGTGGCCATGTCCGCCCGGCCGAAGGCGAAGCCGCGTGATTGGACCAGGTCGTCTTTGTTGCGCAGGGGCTCCCACAAGGTGGCAAGAAGGCTCAGGCCCATGTGCACATAACCGTAGAGGTCCAGCTTGGGGATGATGCTGGAGAAGTTGGCAGAGATCTGCAGCAGCTCGACGACCTTTGTCAGAGCGGTACCGAGCGCGTCGTACCACTCGTCGTTGGACTGGTCTTTTTCCCAGAGGGTGATCACCGTGGTCCCGCAGCCGTCCAGGCGGGTGTCGAAGAAGACGTGGCTGCCGGTTACGTAGTCCCCGTAGATCGGGTACTTATCGCGCTCCTCGACCGATCCGGTGTGCGTGGTACGCGTTTTGAACGTGTAGCCCCCGGCGTTGGAGGCGGCCGTCCAGTAGATCTCGTCCCTGCCACCGCCCTGGTCGCCAACCGCCTCGTGGCAGTAGAAGGTGTCCCATTCCAGCCTGGCCCGGAACGGTTCACGCGCCTGGAGGCCGTCGGCCTCGTCATCGCCCTTGCCAGTGAACGTGGTGACGCCGTAGCCGTACTCGGCCAGCGCCGCGGTGAACTCCGGCGTGTCGACGCTCCCTCCGTCGGCGAGCCTGGCCCGGTCCACCACCGCAACGTTCGGCATCTGGGCGATCCGCGGCAAGACCTCCGCTACCGCAGCCAGGTAGCTCTCCCGGCCAAAGCCCTCGGACAGGCTCCGGGTGGCGACCGTCTGCGGCACGATCGCCACCGACCGCCCCTCAGAACGCTGCTCACGGTAGATACGCCCGATCGCGCCCACCTCGTCCTCGCCCAGCACCTGCTGCAGTGGAGCCAGGATGGACCGCTCCAGCTCGGTCAGCTCCAAGCCCTGTTCCGCCCGCGCCGCCGCGTGCAACCACACTCCCGAAAGCAGATTCACCGAGCCGCTCTTGGCCACACGGCTCGCCCCAGCCCCCTCCACGCCCACTCCGGACAGCAGCGCCTGCCACCGCCCCAACCTCTGTTCCCGCGCCTCAGCGGTGAGCATTGCTTCATTCGTCACAGTCTGTCCCCTGTCTGTCGTACGTACACGCACCGGACCGTGCGGCCCGGCCATACGCGCCCCTGGAAGAGCACGGCCACTTAGGGGGCAGCTGTGCGGATAGGCGAATATCGCCTCTGTGTAGCTGGCCAGCCACCCGTCCCAACAGGCCCTGGGGCACAACTCACCCGTGCGGGCGGTTCGATTCGCCGCAGAAACGAGCCTGCGTCCTCGGCCTCACCAGGGCCGAGATAGCCGCATTCTCCGGGGCCCCTGCTGACGTCCGCCTAGGCGCCGCGCTGGGACTGACGCAGAGCCAGGTCAGCCGCAGACAGAACGGCAAAGCCTCCTGGACGTTGACGGACTGCGACCGCCTCGCCGCCCACTGGGGCATGCCCGTCCTCGACCTCCTCGCAGGCCCCACCCACGCACTTACCCGTCTGCCCGCCGACCGGGTCGCCATCGGCGGGATGCAGACTCTGCTGCCGCTCGACACCCCCGAACCCGAACCAGAACCCGCAGCGGCCCCGGCACAGCCGACCGCGGCCGAAGCCGCCGGCAGCGCACCCGCTCCCAAGCAGGTCGCCGCGCCCACCACCGAGCCGGCGCCCGCCGCTGCGCCCGCTCCCAAGCGGGTCGCTGCGCCGGCCGGCCCTCTCGCGGACCGTATCCGCGGTCGCGTCTCCGAGAGGCCCTCCGATTCCAGCTCCGGAACTGCCCGCAACTCGCTTGAAGGCGAGGGGCAGGACGCGCTGAACTGCGACGGAGCCACCTGGACCGGGACGGCGGTGGCCCAGATGACGGTCAGCGCGATCGGGTAGGCGGGGGTGGCGAGCGGGGTCTCGCGCAGCGCACGCCGGCCGGACGGCCGATCATGGGGCCCGGCTCCGCTTCCCGGTCCCTCAGCCCCCGCGAACGGCCGGATTCGCCGCCTCCAGCGCCTCGAGGGCCGGCCGTTCACGGCCGGGCACCACGCTCACGAAGGGCACCCCGGTGCGGGGATGCTCGATGACCTCGGCTTCGACCTCGTACACGTCGGACAGGAGCGGGGCCGTGAGGACCTCCTCGGGCTTTCCGGTGGCCACGACGCGGCCCTCGGCCATGACGCAGATCCGGTCGCAGAACGCCGCGGCGAGGTTCAGGTCGTGGAGCGCGACGACGGCGGTGACGCCGAGCTGTCGCACGAGCCGCAGCGCGTCGAGCTGGTGCCGCAGATCGAGATGGTTGGTCGGCTCGTCCAGGACCATGGTCCCCGTGCGCTGGGCGAGTGCGCGGGCGATCAGGACCCGTTGCTTCTCTCCGCCCGACAGGCGGTCGAACGGTACGTGCGCGAGGGCGTCGACGTGCAGCTCCGCCAGGGACCGGGTGATGATGTCGCGGTCGTCCGCGTCATCGCCGGCGAAGGCCCTCTTGTGCGGGGTGCGGCCCATCGCCGCCACGTCGTACACGGTCAGTTCGAAGTCCCCGGACGTCTCCTGCAGTACGGCCGCGAGCCGCCGGGCGAGCCGCTTGCCCGGCATCCGCCAGATGTCCTCGCCGTCCAGCAGGACCCGGCCCGACGTGGGCCGCTGCGCCCGGTAGAAGGTACGCAGCAGTGTGGACTTGCCGGCGCCGTTGGGGCCGACCAGGCCCACCACCTCGCCGGGCGCCACGTGCAGCGACGCCCCGTCGACCAGGGTTCTGCCGTTCACCACGACGCTGACGCCCTCGGCGGCGAGTGAACCGGGCTCATCTATCGGTCGGTTCGTCACCGCGCCGCCTTCCGTCGCATCAGCCAGAGGAAGAAGGGTCCGCCGACGAGGGCGGTGAGGATGCCGACGGGTATCTCCTCGGGGCTCATGAGCGTGCGCGCGGCCAGGTCGGCGCAGGTCAGGAAGGCCGCCCCCAGGAGGGCCGCGGCGGGCAGCGCGCGGCGGTGGTCGGCGCCCACGAGCAGGCGCACCACGTGCGGCATGATCAGTCCGACGAAGCCGATCTGCCCGCTGACCGCGACGATGGTGCCGATCATCAGGGCGACCAGGGTGAACAGGGAGCCGCGGAAGCGGTGGACGTCCAGGCCGAGGGCCGCGGCGGCCTCCTCCCCGGCGAGCAGGAGGTTGAGCGGACGGCAGACGCCGAGAAGGACGGCCGTCCCGAGCAGGACCGCGCCGACGGGGACCCACACCGTGGTCCAGGTGGTGCCGGCCAGTCCGCCGAGCATCCAGCGCAGCGCGGACTGCGTCTTGTGCGGGTCGTTGGAGGTGACGATCAGGAAGCTGGCCAGCGCCGACAGCACCTCGGCCGTGGCCACGCCCGCGAGGACCAGCCGTACCGTGGTCATCCGCCCGCCGGACCGGGCCAGGAAGTAGACCGCGACCAGGGCCGCCAACGCCCCGCAGAACGCCGCCACCGGCAGGGTGAACAGACCGAACACCGTCAGGTTCAGCACCAGAACCGACACGGCCCCGACCGACGCACCCGAGGAGACCCCGAGCAGCATCGGGTCGGCCAGCGGATTGCGGACCAGCGCTTGCAACGCCATCCCCGCGACCGAAAGACCCGCGCCCACCACACCGGCCAGCAGTACCCGGGGCAACCGGACGTCGATGACGATCGTCTCGCGCACCGGCGTCCATGTCGGGTCGGCGAGCGCCGGGTGGATCCTGTGCAGCAGGATGCTCCACACCTGCTCGGCCGGCACGCTGATCGAGCCCGCCGCGACTCCGGCGGTGGCGGCGCCGGCCACCAGGACCGCGAGGAAGGCCAGCACCAGACCGTAGGGCGCTCCGGGGCGGGGTGGAGCGGGTGCGCCGACTGCCCCGCGGACCCGGGCCTGCGCGGGGGGCGCCTCCGCTTGCAGACCGGTCACTGGACGCGACCCGGGTGGAGCTGTCCGGCGAGGGACTCCACGGCCGACGGCATGCGGACGCCGAGCACGGTGGAGGACAGCGGGAGGACCGCGAACCGCTGGTTCTTGATCGCGGGCACGTCCTTCAACGCCGGGTGGGCGAGCAGGAACTTCTTCTTGTCCTCGACGGATCGGTCGCCGTAGTCGTAGATGACGACGGCGTCGGGGGAGCGCTGCGCCACCTGCTCGAAGGAGACGTCGCCGAAGGCCTTGTCGAGGTCGGCGAAGAGGTTCACCCCGCCGGCCCGCCGGATCATCTCGTTGCCGACGCCCTTGCCGCCCGCGGTGAACGCCGTCTTGTCACCGCTGTCGTACACGAAGAGCTTGACCGGGGTGACGCCGGTGAGCCGGGTCTCGACCCGGTCGAGGGTGGCGTGCAGTTTCCCCAACCGCTCCTCGGCCCGCTCGGGTACGCCGAAGATCTTGGCGACCGTGCGGATCTCCTCGTCCATGGAGGCGGCGTTGACCGGGCCGGTGGGGCACTCCTCGGTGTTGAGGTGGGTGTTGATCCCGGCCTTGGTGAAGGCGGCCCGGCTGCGTCCTTCCTTCTCGTCGAAGGTGGAGCTCCACCCGCCGTAGACGAAGTCGGGCTCGGCCTCCAGGAGCGCCTCGAAGGACGGGTACTCCTTCGAGACGACCTTCACGCTGTCGTAGGCGGCCTGGTACTCGGGGAGGATCGTGTCATCGAGGTAGCCCGTGCCCACCATCGACTTCTCCAGCCCCAGCGACAGCATGACCTCGGTGGCGTGCTGGTTCAGCGAGACGGCGCGCTGCGGCGGACGCTGGTAGGTGGTGGTCACGCCGCAGTTGTCGACGGTGACCGGAAATCCCCTGGCGGGCGGATTCGCCGAGGGGGTGGCGGAGGGCGCGGTGCCGCCTCCGCAGCCGGATATCAGCAGGCCGACAGCGAGTGCGGACAGCACGGACTTCGAGTGGTTGCGGGGCATGGGTGGTCCTCTCACCGCAGATGGATCGCATGGTCTTCACGCCTCCGCCGGTGGGGAGGGCAGTGCGGGGTGTGTGGTCGTGCCGTACGAATCCAGCCAGTCGCGCACGCCCTCCCACGGCCGATGATGCACCGTATGCGCACCTGCACATAGTCTGCAATAAGACGCCTCGGGGTGCGGAGGGCGTGCAGGGGCGCGCGGGGGCGTACGGAGTCGCGCAGTCATTTATGCTTCAAGCCGGCCGCGGGGCGACGGCTCGTCGCGGTGGGCGGCACCTGCGGGACGATTCGTCCAGCCGGCCGGACGGGGAGCGCGGCGTGCGTCGGGATCTCGGTCCCGACGGGACCGGATGGCGCCGATCAAGACGATCTCGGGGAATCGGTGGCTGCCGGGACGCGTCTCGGTGGCGTGGGGTGTCCAGCCCACCCGCCCGCGAACGGAAGACCCCCAGGGAGAAGCGAGGTATGCCGGTGATCTGCGTCGGAGGCATGATCGGGATCGGCAAGACGAGCGTGGCGGAGCTGCTCGCCAAGGAGCTGCGCAGCGAGGTCTTCTACGAGAGCGTGGACGACAACCCGATCCTTCCGCTCTTCTACACGGCGAGCCCCGAGGAGATCCAGGCGAAGCGCTATCCGTTCCTGCTCCAGCTGTACTTCCTGCAGACACGGTTCGCCTCGATCAAGGAGGCGTACAAGCAGGGCGACAACGTCCTGGACCGGTCCATTTACGAGGACTGGTACTTCGCCAAGGTCAATCACGACCTCGGCCGGATCAGCTCCCTCGAGATGCGGGTGTACGAGGGACTGCTCGGCGAGATGATGCGCGAAATCGACGGTCTGCCCTACCGCAAGGCGCCCGATCTCATGGTCTACCTCAAGGCGGACTTCGAGACCGTGCTGCACCGCATCGGGTTGCGGGGCCGTGATTTCGAGCAGGACGAGGGCCTCGTCGCGTACTACCGGACGCTGTGGTCCGGCTACGACGACTGGGTGCACGAGCACTACTCGGCCAGCGAGGTCCTCGTCGTCGACATGAACCACACCGATGTGGTGAACGACCCCGAGGACGCGGCTCGCGTGGTGCGGCAAGTCAAGGACGCCCTGACGGCGGCCAGGCTCCGGGACTGAACCTGCTCCACACGAGACCGCCTCCCCGGTGTGGTGCACGGCACAGAGGGGACGGGGAACCGGGGTGCCGGACCACCCGACTGTCTTCCCGGGCGGTCGTGGAGTCCCACCCCCGGGGAAGGGAGACTTCTGTGGCGGCGGAGGGGACGACGGCGGCGAACGCGTCGGCACCGCGTGCGCGGGACCGGGAGGACCGGAGCCTGACCGCCTTCCTCACCTGCGCCATGGCGTTCTCGATGCTGCAGTTGTTCCTGCTCGGCGCGCTCGGGCCGCGCCTGGTGGCGGAACTGGACGTCTCGCCCACGGTGTTGGGGCTGACGGCCACCGTCGGGTTCGGTACGGCCGCCGTGTTGTCCCCGAGCGCCGGGAGGATGGTGGACCGCATCGGGCCCCGGCGCTCGCTGGTGCTCCTGCTCGCCGTCTCCGCCCTCGCGCTGGCGTTGATCGGGGCCGCGCCCGGTGCAGGTCTGCTGCTGGGTGCGGTCGCGCTGGGCGGCATCCCGCAGGCTCTGGCCAACCCCGCCACCAACAAGGCGATCCTGGCCGCGGTCCCGCCTGCCCGGCGGGGCGCGGTGACCGGCCTCAAGCAGTCCGGCGTACAGGTGGGGGCGTTCGCCGCGGGACTCCCGCTCGCCGCCCTCGCGAGCGGTCTCGGCTGGCGGGGCGCGGTGTGGACCGCCGCCGGGGCGGCGCTCCTGGCCGGAGCATGGGCACTGCGCGCGCTGCCGGCGGACCCGCCCGCGGCGCCGGCCGCGCCCGTCCGCGCGTCGTTCGTTCCGCAGGGGATGGCGGCTTGGCTGGCGGGCTTCTCGCTGTTCCTCGGAGCCGGTATCGCTTCCGTGAACACCTTCCTCGCCCTGTACGGGGTGCAGTGCCTGGCGCTGGGCCCCGACGTGGCGGGCGGCCTGGTCGCCGTCCTCGGAGTCGCGGGGATCGTCGGAAGGGTCGGATGGTCGAAGGCGGCGCGCCCGGGCCGGGCCGAGTGGCTGCCGGGTCTCCTGGCCTGCGGTGCCGTGGGCGCGGCCGCCCTCCTGGCCGGCGGGCTCCTGGCGAGCCCGCTGGTGTGGGCGGGCGCCGTCGCCGTCGGGGTGTTCGCCGTCTCCGGCAACGCCGTCTCGATGGTGCTGGTCATGCAGCGTGCCGCCCCGGGCCGGGCCGGGCAGGACTCGGCGCTGGTCGCGGCCGGCTTCTTCGCCGGATTCGCGCTGGGGCCGCCCCTGTTCGGGCTGCTCGCGCAGAGCGGGCGGTACGGGGCGGGCTGGTCGCTGGTGGCAGCGGAGTTCGCGGCGGCGGGAGCGGTCGCGTTCCTCTGGGCCGTACGGGACCGGCGCGCCGGGACGGGGAAGGCGGCATGACCGGCGGGGACTGGGCCGGCCGGGCGCTGACCGCCGTCATCGACCGGGTGACGGTGACCGAGGCCGAGGTCGGAGCCCGCTTTCCGCTGTACGCCGATCCCGGGGACGGTCGGTGGAAGACGACCGGCCGCGGCTCGTGGACCGGCGGCTTCTGGGCCGGACTGCTGTGGCTGCGGGCCCGGCGCACCGGGGAGGATGCACACCGGCGGGCTGCCGCCGCGTGCACGGCCCGGCTCGCGCCCTGGGTCGATGCGGACAGCGCCACCCGTGGGCTGATCTTCTGGTACGGGACCGCTCCGGCCGTCGACACGGCCGAAGCCGCCGCGCTGCGGGACACGGCGGCCCGGGCCTGCCTGGACTCCTACGACTCCGAGGCCGGGGTCGTTCCCTGGGGTGCGGCGCTCGGCGGTCCCCGGCTCCTGGCCCGCGCGGACGCCGTACCGGGGCTGGTGCCCCTCCTGGCCGGTGCCGGGGGCGAGGGGCCGGCCGTGGCGGCGGCCCATCTGCACCGGCACCTCGACCTCTGTCTCGGCGCGGAGGGAGCGGGGAACGGCGGCAGGCCGCGGCCCGCCTGGCAGTTCGACGCGGCAACGGGGTGGCGCCCCCGCGAGGACCCGGCACCGGGCTGGAGCCGCGGCGAGGCGTGGCTGCTCCTGGCCGTGGCCGACGCACTGCTGCGTCCGGAGGTGGCCGGCCACCGGCCGGAGCGGCTCGCCTTCGCCGCCGAGCAACTGCTGGTGCAGGCGGGAGCGCTGACCGGGCGGATCATCCCGCCCAACGAGGCGTCCCGGCCGAACGGGCCCGTGGACACCTCGGCCGCGGCGATCACCGCCGTTGCGCTGCTCAAGCTGTCGCGTGCCTGGGCCCCCCGGGCCGCGGTCTGTTCGTACCGGGCCGTGGCGATCCTGAGCCGTCTGGCCGACGTCCACCTCACCGGACCGGGCTCGGGCCGTCCGGCGGGCATGCTGCTGGACGGCTGCTACGACGCGGCCGGGGGCCTGGCGGTGCGCCACGAACTGATCTGGGGCGACTTCTTCCTGGCTCTCGGACTGGCCGCGCTCGACGACCTCGTCGACATCACCCGCGTGTAGCGGAACCGCTGGCGGAACCGCTGGCGGAACCGCGTCCCCGGCCGTGGTCGCGCAGCACCCGGCGGGCCACCGAGGTGATGTGCAGTTCGTCCGGGCCGTCCAGGATGCGCGCCGCGCGTCCGCCGCGGAACAGCGACGGCAGCGGGGTGTCCGGGCCGAGTCCGGCGGCGCCGTGGACCTGGATGGCGGAGTCGGTGACCTGCTGGAGCATGCGGGCGGCGGCGACCTTGGCCAGCCCCACTTCGGTCCGTGCGTCCTGTCCGGCCGCGATCAGCGCGACCGCCTCGTGGACCAGGGGGCGGGTGGTGCGCAGCGCGAGGAGGGCGTCGAAGACGTGCTGCTGGACCAGTTGGTGGTCGGCCAGCGGGCCGCGCGATCCGCCGCGGGTGGCGGCGCGTTCACACATGAGGTGGAAGGCGCGCTGGGCCTGGCCGAGCCAGCGCAGGCAGCGCAGGGTACGGCCGAGCGCGAGCCGTTCGCCCGCGATGGCCAGGGCGTCGCCGCCCGTCCCGAGGAGGTGGTCGGCGGGCACCCGGACCCGGTCGAGTTCGATCTCGTACTGGCCCGCGGCCCCGAGTACGGGTAGTTCGCGCACGACGCGGAATCCGGGGGAGCGGGTCGGTACGAGCAGCAGGGAGAGCCCGTCCCGGTCGCCGATGGTCCCCTCGGTGCGTGCCATGACGGTGACGAGGTCGGCGCCCGCGGCGCCGGAGGTGAACCACTTGCGGCCGCTGACGCACCAGCTGCCGTCGGGCCGAACCTCGGCGCGGGTTCCGGTGAGGAGCGGATCGGTGCCCGGCACGTCCGGTTCGGTCATGGCGTAGCACGTACGCATCTCTCCTGCGACCAGCCGCTTCAGGTACTCCTCGCGCACCCGGGCGCTGCCGTGACGGTCCAGCATGGTGACGTCGAGCAGCGGGGCGGAGCCCAGTGCGGCGGGCCCGTGGTCGCTGGCGCCCTCGGCCTCGGCGAGCGCCGCGTACGAACGGAAGGCCAGGCCGCCGCCGCCCAGGTCCGCCGGGAGCGGCAGGGCCCACAGCCCGGCGGCACGCGCTTCGGCCCGCAACTCCGCCAGGGCGGCGGTCGCCTCCTTCCCGCCCGCGTCCAGCACCGTCTCCGACGGCATCACCCGCGTACGGACGAACCGGTCGACCCGCTCCCTCAACTCCACGATCCGCGGTCCGGTTCGAGCCGATCCGTCGTACGCGGTGCCTGCATCCGTCACTGCGTTCCTCCTCGTTCCCGGGAACCCTCGGGAACTGCTGTCCGACTCCCTGTCCGAGGAACTGGTCGGGTGCGTACCCGTCCGAGTTCCCGCGTTCCGTTCGACCTGGGCGGCGGCCACCGCCGCGCCGGGAGAGGAGAGGCATGGCGTCCCCCGCAACCACGCAGACGGTCCGGCCGCTCGACACACCGCGCTTCGAGGCGGGTTTCCGGCACCCGCTGCCGACGGCCGACGGCTGGACCGCCCCTGCCGACGACGGCGCCGCGGCCGCGGCCGCGTACGACCTGCGCGAGCTCTCCACGAGCGACGCCCCGGCGCGGCCGAGTGCTCACGGCCACACCGCCACGGCCGTCCCCACCGACCTCTGCGACCTGCACCACGACGTGCGCTCCGCCGGCTCGATCAGCCGTGACGCGCACGGTGCCCCCGCCGTTCCCGACCCCTGGAGCCTCGCGTGACCGTCGCACTGCACGACCTGCTGCCCGCCGAACTCCGCCGCTCCTGGGTGGTCGACGGCACCTGCCCCGACCTCGACCTCTACAGCCTGTTCCGGGCCCGCCAGATCTCCGACCTGCACCGCACGGCCGTCCTGGATGCCAAGGGCGGACTCTGCTACACCGCCCTGGACCGCAAGGTGCGATGTCTGGCGGCCGGCCTGCGAAACCTCGGCATACGCGAGGGCGACGTGGTCGGCGTGCAACTGCCCGACAACCGCAACGCCGTCATCGCCGACCTGGCCCTGGCCGCCCTCGGCGCCGTCGCCCTGCCCTTCCCCGTCGGCCGCGGCACCCTGGAGGCCGAGTGCCTGCTCCGCCGGGCCGAAGCCACCGCCGTCATCGCCGCCGTCGAGCACCGCGACTTCCACCACGCGGCCGACCTGCACACGCTCTCCCGCGCACTGCCCGCTCTCCGCCACGTCGTCGCGGTGGGCCCCGGCACCGCACCCGGGGGAACGGCGTCCTGGTCGGACCTCATGCGCTCCGACCCCGGCGGTTTCGTCCCGGCCCGTCCGGATCCCGACAGCGCGGCGCGGATTCTGGTCTCGTCGGGTTCCGAGGCCGAGCCGAAGATGGTCGCCTACTCGCACAACGCGCTGGCCGGCGGGCGCGGGAACTTCCTTGCCTCACTCATCCCCGACGGCGCCCCGCCGCGCTGCCTCTTCCTCGTACCCCTTGCCTCCGCCTTCGGGTCCAACGGCACCGCCGTCACCCTCGCCCGCCACGGCGGCACCCTGGTCCTGCTCGACCACTTCTCACCCGACGCCGCCCTCGCGGCCGTCCGCGAGCACGAGCCCACCCACATCCTCGGCGTGCCCACCATGGTCCGCATGATGCTCGAACGCCTCGACGCGACGGGCGAGCACCTGCCGGCCCCCACCGCGCTGGTCCTGGGCGGCGCGCCGCTCGACGAGGCCACCGCCGGCGCCGCCGCGAAGGCGTTCGGCTGCCCGGTCGTCAACCTCTACGGCTCCGCCGACGGGGTCAACTGCCACACGGGACTGGCCCACACCGTGCCTCCCACCGACGCGTCCGGCGTGGTGGCGGGCCACCCCGACCCCCGGGTCGCCGAGATCCGGATCGCCGACCCCGAGACCCACGAACCGCTGCCCGACGGCGACATCGGGGAGATCATCTCCCGGGGCCCCATGACACCGCTGTGCTACGTGGGCGCCCCCGACCTCGATGTCCTCTACCGCACCCCGGACGGCTGGGTTCGCACCGGCGACCTCGGCTACCTCGACGCCGACAGGGTCCTGCACGTCGTCGGACGCCTGAAGGACATCGTGATCCGCGGCGGCGCCAACATCAGCCCGGCCGAGGTCGAGCGCGAGCTGCGCTCGCACCCGCAGGTACGGGACGTGGTCTGCGTCGGCGTCCCCGACCCGCTGATGGGGGAGCGACTGGCTGCCTGCGTGGTGACGCGGGGCCCGCAGGCTCCGACGCCGGACGTCCTCGGCGCTCACCTGACGGCGCGGGGGCTGGAGCGGCGCAAGCACCCCGAACGTCTCCTCGTGGTGGCGGAGATACCCCTGACTGCGGCGGGCAAGCCGGACCGGGCGGCCCTGCGGGAACGCCTGACGCAGAGCTCGTCACCGACACGGCACGGCTTGTCCGGGACGGCGCCCCTCGCCCAGGCCGGATGACCGATGAGCCCGGCAGCCGAGGGCTGCCGGGCTCATGAGGGGGGAGGGCGCACAAGGCGCCCTCCCCGGGGCTGCCCGGGTCAGGAGCCGCCCATGGCCTTCTTCAGCTCGGCCGCCGCGTTGCGGTAGACCGGCAGCAGGTCGAGGTCCTCACCCGGATAGTTGACGATCTTGACCTGCTTGGCACCGGAGTCGGGCAGGACCGTGCCGGTGGACATGTGGGCGTTGTCCAGGACGAGTGCCGGCTTCTTCGCGGAGAGTTCGGCGAGCTGCGCCGGGGTGACGGCCTCGGGCCCGAAGGTGCCCACGGGGGTGGCGCCCGCGAGCTTCGCGGCCCAGGCGGTGAAGACCTGGGTGACGACGGAGGGGCTCTTGCCGCCGGGCCGGCCCGCCTGGACGTCCTTGTTCAGCGCCGCGTACTCGGTGTCGAAGCCGCTCTTCCAGCGCGCTGCGGCGTCCGCGGTGCCGAAGAGGGCACCCAGCTTGTCGACCTCGGCCTTGACCTTGTCGGGGTCGTTGTCGAGGTTGACCTCCACCAATTTCGCCTTGGAGCCGGCGGCCTCCTTGATCTTCGCGGCGTACGGCTCGAACGGCGCGTAGAGCACGAAGTCGGCCTTGGCGACGGCGGCGAGGTCCGAGGGCTTCGGGTCGTAGTCGGGGGCGTGGTGCACGGACTGCGGGACGATGACCTTGACGTCTTCGGCACCGGCCGCCTTGGCGAACGCGCCCTCCCAGGTGGTGGTCACGACCACCACGGGCTTGTCCTTCCCGGCAGCCGGGGCGCCGGCCTTCGCGGGGGTGTCGTCGGCGGCCTTGGGATCGGTGCTGCCTGCGCAGCCGGTGACGAGGGCGAGTGCCGCGCTCAGTGCGAGGAGGGAAGCAGTGCGGACGCGGGTGCGCGCCATGAGCTGATTCTCCGTTCGGGGATGAAGTGGACGGCGAGGACGAGGGCCCCCGCGGTCAGGACGAGTACGGGGCCGGGCGGCCAGTCCAGCCACAGGGCCAGCACGAACCCGGTCGCGTTCACGGCCACGCCGATGCCGACCGCCCAGAGAGTGATCGACTTCAGCGAGCTGCCCAGGCGGCGCGCGGCGAGCGCGGGCAGCAGGGTCAGGGCGTCGACGAGCAGGGCGCCGGTGAGCTTGATCGCCCCGGCGACGGCGACCGCGACGAGCACCAGGAGGGCGGCGGTCAGAGCCCGGACCGGGACGCCGGAGCACTGGGCGAGCTCACGGTCGAAGAGGAGCAGGCCGATGTCGCGCCGCCGCCACCAGAACAGGCCCGGTACGACGACGGCCAGCACCCCGAGCACGATGAGATCGGGCGTGCCGACCGAGAGGATCGACCCCCACAGGAGAGCGAAGGCCCCGGACGCGTTGACCCCCGACACGGCGAGCAGCAGCAGCGCGGCGGCGATGGCGAGGCTCATCAGCAGGCCCATGGCGCCGGACAGCCCGTCGGGTGTCCGGGCGAGCGGGGCGACTCCCGCTCCGGCCAGGGCGCAGGCGACGAGCGCGCACAGCATGGGGTCGAGGCCGGTCAGCAGTCCGACCGCGATGCCGAGCAGGGCCACGTGCATCATCGCGAACCGGACCGGCATGATGTCCAGCCCGACGATGACCACGCCTATGACGGGCAGGCCGATCGCCGCGAGCAGGAGCGCGAGCCCGGCCCGCTGGACGGGAAGCAGCTGGAGCAGCGCACCGAGGTCGGCGGTCGCCAGGTGCACCGGGGTCACCGGACCTCCCGCAGCCGGCCCGCGGCCATCTCCAGTACGCGGTCGCAGCGGTCCGCCAGAGCCCGGTCGTGCGTCACCACGATCAGGGTCACCGGAAGGGAGGTGAGGACGTCCGCCGCCTCCGCCTGCCCGTCGAAGTCGAGGGCGGCGGTGGGCTCATCGGCCAGCAGCACCTGGGAGCCGGCTGCGACGCAGCCGATCGCCCGGGCCAGGTACATCCGCTGCAACTGGCCGCCGGAGAGGGTGTGCAGCGGGCGTTCGACCAGGGCCCCCACCCCCAGCCGGGCGGCGGCGTCGCCGGCGTCCCGGGGGGCTGCGCTGCTGGCGAGCAACTCGGCGCCGAGCAGGGGGAAACGGCCCGCGGCCGGCTTTTGGGGAATCCAGGCACAGGCCCGGCGCCGCCAGGCCCACTCGGCGGGGGTGCCGGTGTCCCGGCCGCCGACCGAGATCGAGCCCGTCACCTGACGGTGCAGGCCGAGCACCGCACGCAGCAGGGTGGTCTTGCCGGAACCGTTGGTGCCGGTCAGCGCCACGCGCTCACCGGCGGCGATCTCCAGGTCCACCTCGGAGACCGCCTCCACCCGGCCGTGCCGACAGGCGACCGCCCTCATGCGCACATCCAGCCCGCCCATCCCACACCCTTCCGCCGTTCCGAGCCGCGCGGAGCGACGGGTGTCGCCCCCCACGTCCCAGTAGTCGGACGGCGAGGGGCCGCGGTTCCCGTGGGCCGAGGATTTCCACGGGCTCGACGCCGTCGCCGGCCGGGCACGGTGGGAGCCGGCGGGGGCGTTGCCGGCCCCGGCCGGGGCCCCGGGCCGGGGGAACGGTGCGCCCCGCCGGCTCCCGGTCCCTGCGGTGGGGAGCGTCAGCTCCCGGAGAGCGCCTTCAGGGCGACGTTGAGTTCGAGGACGTTGACGCGGGGCTCGCCCATGAAGCCGAGGGTGCGGCCGGTGGTGTGGTCGGCCACGAGCTTCTCGACCTGCCGGACGTCGAGCTTGTTCTGCTCGGCGACCCGGTGGACCTGGAGCGCGGCGTACTCGGGGGAGATGTCCGGGTCGAGGCCGGAGCCGGAGGAGGTGACGGCGTCGGCGGGGACGTCCTGCGGCATGACCTGGTACCCGGCCGTGGAGTTGTCCGCGATGACGGCTTCCTTGGCGGCGACGACCTGGGCGCAGAGGGTGCCTTCCTCCGCGTCCTCGGTGCAGACCCCGTTGACCGCGCCGTTGTCGGCGGAGCGGTTGGTGGCGCCGGAGAGGATCAGCGAGTACCGGGTGTTGACGCTGTTGCTGCCCAGGCCGTGGGAGGGGCGCGGCTGGAACCACCTGAGGTCCGCCCTGGCCGCTTCCCCGGCGTCGTCGGGGTTCCGCGCGGGCAGGTTGTAGGTCTGCCCGATGAGGGAGGAGCCGACGACCCGGCCGCTCTTGTCCTTGGTCTCGGAGCCGTTCGCCTCGTCGTTGAACAGGGCCTGGGCGAGCCCGGTGACGGCGAGCGGGTAGAGGACCCCGCAGATCACGGTCAGGACGAGCAGGGCGCGCAGGCCCGCCCCGATCAGCCGCGCTGCGTTCGCGACGGAGTTGTTCATGGGATCAGCACGTTCCTAATTCAGGCGAGACCGGGGATGAGGGAGAGGAGCAGGTCGATGAGCTTGATGCCGATGAACGGGGCGACGAGGCCGCCGAGTCCGTAGATGCCGAGGTTGCGGCGGAGCATCCTGTCGGCGCTGGTCGGCCGGTACTGCACGCCCTTGAGGGCGAGCGGGACCAGCGCGATGATGATCAGCGCGTTGAAGATGACGGCCGACAGGATCGCCGACTCCGGAGAGGCCAGGCCCATGATGTTGAGCTTGTCCAGGCCCGGGTAGACCACGGCGAACATGGCCGGGATGATCGCGAAGTACTTCGCGACGTCGTTGGCGATGGAGAAGGTGGTCAGCGCCCCGCGGGTGATCAGCAACTGCTTGCCGATCTCCACGATCTCGATGAGCTTGGTGGGGTCGGAGTCCAGGTCCACCATGTTCCCGGCCTCCTTGGCGGCCGAAGTGCCGGTGTTCATCGCCACGCCGACGTCGGCCTGCGCGAGCGCGGGGGCGTCGTTGGTGCCGTCGCCGGTCATCGCGACGAGCTTGCCGCCCGCCTGCTCCCGCTTGATGAGGGCCATCTTGTCCTCGGGAGCGGCTTCCGCGAGGAAGTCGTCCACGCCGGCCTCCTCGGCGATGGCCTTGGCGGTCAGCGGGTTGTCGCCCGTGATCATGATCGTCTTGATGCCCATGCGGCGCAGTTCGTCGAAGCGTTCGCGCATGCCTTCCTTGACGACGTCCTTGAGGTGGATGACGCCCAGGACGCGGGCACCCTCGTTGTCCTTGACCGCGACGAGCAGGGGCGTGCCGCCGGCTTCCGAGATCCTGTCGGCGAGGAGGCCGGCGTCGTCGCAGACCCGGCCGCCTTGGTCCCGGACCCAGGCGAGGACCGATCCGGCCGCGCCCTTGCGGGTCTGCCTGCCGTCCGCGTCCACGCCCGACATGCGGGTCTGGGCGGTGAAGGCGATCCACTCGGCGTGCGCCAGTTCGCCCTGGTGGCGCTCGCGCAGCCCGTACTTCTCCTTCGCCAGGACCACGATGGAGCGGCCCTCGGGGGTTTCGTCCGCGAGGGACGACAGCTGGGCGGCGTCGGCCAGTTCGGCCTCCGTGGCGCCCTTGACCGGGACGAACTCGCAGGCCTGGCGGTTGCCGAGGGTGATGGTGCCGGTCTTGTCGAGCAGCAGCGTGGAGACGTCGCCGGCGGCCTCCACCGCGCGGCCGGACACGGCCAGGACGTTGCGCTGGACCAGGCGGTCCATGCCGGCGATGCCGATGGCCGACAGGAGCGCGCCGATGGTGGTGGGGATCAGGCAGACCAGCAGCGCCGTGAGCACGATCATGGACTGTTCGGCGCCCGCGTGGACCGCGAAGGGCTGCAGCGTCACCACGGCCAGCAGGAAGACGATCGTCAGCGAGGCGAGCAGGATGTTCAGCGCGATCTCGTTGGGGGTCTTCTGCCGGGCGGCGCCCTCGACGAGGGCGATCATGCGGTCGATGAAGGTCTCGCCGGGCTTCGTCGTGATCTTGATGACGATCCGGTCGGACAGCACCTTCGTCCCGCCGGTGACGGCCGAGCGGTCGCCCCCGGATTCACGGATGACGGGGGCGGACTCGCCGGTGATGGCGGACTCGTCGACGGACGCGACGCCTTCCACGACGTCGCCGTCGCCGGGAACGACGTCCCCGGCCTCGCAGACCACCAGGTCGCCGATGCGCAGCTCCGCCCCCGGGACCTGCTCCTCGCTCAGGCCGTCCTTGCCCAGGCGACGCGCGACGGAGTCGGTCTTCGCCTTGCGCAGGGTGTCCGCCTGCGCCTTGCCGCGGCCTTCGGCCACCGCCTCGGCGAGGTTCGCGAAGATCGTGGTGAGCCACAGCCAGCCGGCGATGGCCCAGCCGAACCAGTCCGTGGGGTCCTTCACCGCGAGAACGGTGGTGACCACCGAGCCGATCAGGACGACGAACATGACCGGGGACTTGATCATGACGCGGGGGTCGAGCTTGCGCACCGCGTCGGGGAAGGACGTGAGCAGCTGCTTCGGGTCGAAGAGACCCCCGCCCACGCGCCCGCCGCCCGGCGTGTGGCCGGTGGGCACGTCCTGGTGCGGAGCCCTCGTGGGTGTGGCGGTGCTCATGATGCGAGCCCTTCGGCGAGCGGTCCCAGCGCGAGGGCGGGGAAGTAGGTCAGACCGGTGATGATGAGGATCGTGCCGACGAGCAGGCCCGCGTAGAGCGGCTTGTCGGTGCGCAGGGTGCCCGACGTCTCCGGGACGGGCTTCTGCTCGGCGAGCGAACCGGCGAGGGCCAGCACGAACACCATGGGCAGGAAGCGGCCGAGCAGCATGGCAAGGCCGATGGTGCTGTTGAACCACTGGGTGTCGGCGTTGAGTCCGGCGAAGGCGGAGCCGTTGTTGTTGGCGCCCGAGGTGTAGGCGTAGAGGATCTCGGAGAATCCGTGCGCCCCCGAGTTCGTCATCGAGTTCGCCGGGGTGTCCAGGGCCATCGCCGCGGCGGTGAAGCCGAGGACCAGGGCCGGCGTGACGAGGATGTAGCAGGCGGCGAACTTGATCTCGCGGGTGCCGATCTTCTTGCCGAGGTATTCGGGGGTGCGGCCGACCATCAGGCCGGCGGTGAACACGGCGATGATCGCCATGATCAGCATCCCGTAGAGGCCGGAGCCGACACCGCCGGGCGCGATCTCGCCGAGCTGCATGCCCAGCATCGTGATGCCGCCGCCGAGGCCGGTGTAGGAGGAGTGGAAGGAGTTGACCGCACCGGTCGACGTGAGGGTGGTCGCGACGGCGAAGATCGACGAACCGCCGACCCCGAAGCGCGTCTCCTTGCCCTCCATCGCCCCGCCGGCGACGTCGAAGGCCGGGCCGTGGTGGGCGAACTCCGTCCACATCATCAGCGCGGTGAAGGCGACCCAGATGATGCCCATGGTCGCGAGGATCGCGTAGCCCTGGCGCAGGTTGCCGACGATGCGGCCGAAGGTGCGGGTCAGGGAGAAGGGGATGAGCAGGATCAGGAAGACCTCGAAGAGGTTCGAGAAGGGAATGGGGTTCTCGAAGGGGTGGGCGGAGTTGGCGTTGAAGTAGCCGCCGCCGTTCGTCCCGAGCTCCTTGATGACCTCCTGCGAGGCCACGGCCCCGCCGTTCCACTGCTGGGTACCGCCCGTGAACTGGCCGACCTCGTGGATGCCGGCGAAGTTCTGGATCACGCCGCAGGCGACCAGCACCATCGCGCCGATCACGGAGATCGGGAGCAGGATGCGGACGGTGCCGCGGACCAGGTCGGCCCAGAAGTTGCCGAGCTCACCGGTGCGGGAGCGCGCGAAGCCCCGTACGAGGGCCACGGCAACGGCCATGCCGACGGCCGCCGAGACGAAGTTCTGCACCGCCAGGCCGCCCGTCTGCACGACGTGGCCCATGGCCTGCTCGCCGTAGTACGACTGCCAGTTGGTGTTCGCCACGAACGACGCGGCGGTGTTGAAGGCCTGGTCCGGGTCGATCGCCACGAAGCCGAGCGAGCCGGGCAGGACGCCCTGGAGACGCTGCATCAGGTAGAGGAACAGGACGCTCACGGCCGAGAAGGCGAGGACGGCGCGCAGGTAGGCGGGCCAGCGCATCCCGGCGGCCGGGTCGGCGCCGATGGCCTTGTAGATCCACTTCTCCGGCTTGTAGTGCTTCTCGGAGGAGTAGACCCGCGCCATGTGGTCGCCCAGCGGGCGGTGGGCCAGCGCGAGTGCGGCGATCAGCACGAGGAGCTGGAGCACACCAGCGATTTCGGGGCTCATGTAGTGCTCAGAACCTCTCCGGATACACAAGGGCGAGGACGAGGTAACCGAGCAGGGAGACGGCGACCAGCAGGCCGACGATGTTCTCGACCGTCACAGCTTGGTCACCCCCCGTGCGATGAAGGCCACCAGCGCGAAGACCGCGACCGTGGTGACGACGAAGGCCAGGTCGGCCATCGTGAGCTCCTGGATGAAGAGGGAAGCAAGGAATCGGCCAGATGGCCGATGACGAGATAACCGTGTCTTCATCCCGGCGTTGAGACGCCTTGACGGGCTCCATACGGACACCGGGGAACTCTTGACGGCGCCCTGACGCGCGAGGCCGTGAACCGCCGCTCAGCCCGGGTGGGGCAGTCCGGCCACGCACCCTCGCGGGCCCCTGACACACCTCATACGGGATTGCGGCCCCGGCGTCAGGAGCGCGTGAAGAGTGGGGCGGAAGGCGTATGCATCGCGCCAAGGACCCTGGTCATCCGACCACCGCATCCGGACGCTGTCCTCACCTTGTCCCACGGAGGAACCAGCGAAGATGGCTGTACACACGGGAAAGCCGGCCACGGCAGGACAGGCCCCGACCGCGGAGGACCCTCCTGATACCGGCGTCACCGCGCCCGCCGCGGGGGAGCGGCACCGGCTGACCGCGACGCGTCTCGTGCGCCGCCGTCAAGAGGGTGCCATACCTCCCGCCCACAGGCGGAATCCCGCGCGAACAGACGAGGCGGTCACCCCGGCCGAGCTCCCGCCCCGCCCGGTGGGACGTCCCGCAGTCCCGCGACGGCGGTGGCCGACATGCGGCGCGCACCCCCGGATGGTGCAATGGCCCTGGCGGCCGGAGGCCCTTCGGGCGTGCGCGGACAGCGGCGGGGACCGCTCCCGGAAGCTGTGCCGAGACAGGGCGCGCCGGCCGTGCCGCGCACCGTCGCGCAGCCCGTGCCCCCGACCGGCAGGAGGCTCCATGCACAGGGACTCCGGGGCGCGCGGTCGCCTCGTACCGCGCTGGTCCGCACGGCTCGCCCTCGTGTCCGCGCTCGCCGCGGTGGTGGTCCTGCTCGTGTTCGCCGGAGTCAAGAGCATCGTGCTGCTCGGCGCCGGGCTGGCGGGGTTGGCCGTATCGGCGGCGAGCCTGTGGTGGGCACTGACCCTGCGCGGGACCGTCAGGCTGCTCGCCTTCGCGCTGGCCGCCGTCGTCCCGCCCGCGGTGCTGGCGCTCTACGCATGGGCGGATCTGCTGTGGGTCGTCCTCGTCTCCCTCGCCCTGTGGGCCCTCGGGGTCTCCGTCGGCGGAGCGGCACTGAGCAGGGACGTCGAGCACGCCGGCCCCCCGGAGGTGCGTACCGCTCCTCCCAGGCGTCCCTTCCTCCTCATGAATCCACGGTCGGGCGGTGGAAAGGTGGGGACGTTCCACCTCAGGGAAAGGGCCGAAGCACTCGGCGCCGACGTCCTCCTGTTGGACCCGGCGCATCAGCAGGACGTGGCCGCGCTCGCCGACAAGGCGGTCCAAGACGGCGCCGACCTCCTCGGAGTCGCGGGCGGCGACGGCACACAGGCCCTGGTCGCCGCGGTCGCCGCCCGGCACGGCATTCCCTTCCTGGTGATCCCGGCGGGGACGCGCAACCACTTCGCGCTCGACCTCGGCCTGGACCGGGGCGACCCGTCGACCTCTCTGGACGCGCTCACGGACGGCGTCGAACTGCGCATCGACATCGGTTACATCGGTGAGCGGGCCTTCGTCAACAACGCGTCCTTCGGCACCTACGCGGCCGTGGTGCAGAGTCCCGCCTACCGCGACGACAAGGTCCGCACCATCCTGCGCACGCTCCCCGACCTGCTGACGCACCGACGCGGTCCCCGGCTGTCCGTCCGCGCCGCCGACACGGTCATCGACGGACCCCAGGCCGTGCTCGTCAGCAACAACCCCTACCGGATGGACGACCTCGCCGGTCTCGGGCGCCGCGAGGTCCTGGACTCGGGTGCCCTCGGCGTCCTGGGCCTCAACGTCGACAGCGCCCGCCAAGCCGCCGAGTTGCTGTCGGGCCGGCGCGCGCCCGGTCTCACCACCCTGACCGCCCAGGAGGTCGTCATCGACGCGGACGGCCCCGAGATCGAAGCCGGCGTCGACGGCGAGGCACTGACCCTGCCGACGCCGGTGCGCTGCACGATCCGCCCCCGGGCCCTGCGCGTACGGGTACCGCGCCACCGCCCCGGTGTGCCGCGGACCAGGGGTCCCGTGGACTGGCGGCGGCTGTGGAAGCTCGCGTCGAGCTGAGCCGCCGTCGCCCTCCCGGACGTGCCAGACGGGCTCCGCCGGGCAGGCGGAAGCCCCGGTGGTCCAAGAACATCCCGGTGGTCCAGGACCATCCGGGTGGTCCGGGACAGTCCCGGTCCTCCAGGACGGTCCCGGTGCTCAGGACGCGCTTCCCGGCACGGCTCAGGTCCTCTTCGCGGCGGGACGCTTCGCACCCTTGCCCATGCCGGTGCCCGTGCTGCTGCGCCCCGGCTTTGCCGGAACGCCCTTTCGCGCTGCGGTCTCCTCCGTGCCCGCGACCGTCCGCGACGACGGCGCTGTCCGCCGCGGGGAGGCGGTCGGCCACGTGAACTCGATCTCCAGCTCGACCTCGCCGTTGCCGATCTCGATCTCGATTTCGCTGTGGATGTCGTCGGGAATCCGCAGGCTCGCCGTTCCGGGGCCGAGTTCCAGTTCGGCATCCCCGCCGCCCCTCAGCGCCTCCGCGAGTGCTGTGAGCTGGTCAGCCGCCTCAAGACGTGACAGCGAGCGCTTCTGCTCGAACTTGAAGTCCTTCATGGGTGTCTCCGCATGGCCATGGCCGGCTCCGTCGTGCCGCAACACGCCGCACGACCGCACGTCGCGTGCGGTTGGTCCGACTACTCCCAATCTCGTCTTCTCCGGTTCACCGCGCACCTCCGGGCGCCCGGCGGACGGTTCGCGACGAGCGGTTTCCACGCCATCCGTGCAGGCCACGGGGGGTGCGACGCGCTCGCGGAAAATCAACCGCCCCCATCGGCCGCCACGGCCCGGCACGCCAGGCGCGCCGCCCGGATGGGTCCTACGGTTGAAGGGAAGCCCGGCACGGTCGAGAAGGGGTCAGCGATGTCCCAGCACACGACCGCGGCGATGCGCGCCGTGGCGCACAGTACGCCCGAGGAGCGCGCGGCTCGCGGCAAGGAGGCGCGGCGCCGCTCGCCGCGATCGGACCACGCCGTGTACAAGCCGTCTCCCGACCGGCCGGACCCGCTGGCGATGCTGGAGGCGCAGTCCGCGGCGCGGGTGCCCGAACTCGTCCCGATCCGCTACGGCCGGATGATGGAATCCCCCTTCCGCTTCTACCGGGGCGCCGCCGCGATCATGGCGGCCGACCTGGCCGACAGTCCGACCTCGGGCCTCACCGCGCAACTGTGCGGCGACGCGCACATGTTGAACTTCCGTCTGCTGGCCTCGCCGGAGCGGCAGTTGATGTTCGACATCAACGACTTCGACGAGACGCTGCCGGGCCCCTGGGAATGGGACGTCAAACGGCTGTCGGTGAGCTTCGCGATCGCGGGCCGGGCGAACGGCTTCGACGACGCCGAGCGCGCCCGCATCGTGAGCTCCACGGTCCGCTCCTACCGCAAGGCGATGCTCCGCTTCGCGGAGACCGGCAACCTCGACATCTGGTACACGAAGATCGACGCGGATCTCCTCCAGTCCCTGACGGCGGGCCGGCTCCACGGAACGAAGCACGGTCGGAAGAACCTGGCCCGCGCCATGGCGAAGGCCCGTACCCGCGACAGCCTGCAGGCCTTCGACAGGCTCACCGAGACGGTCGACGGGCGGCCCAGGATCGCGGCGGACCCCCCGCTGCTCATCCCGGCCGGCGACCTGCTGCCGGACGTCGAGCGCAGCGCGCTGGAGCGCCGGTTCCGCGGCCTGATCGAGCGGTACGGCCGCACTCTCGCCTCCGACCGGCGGACGCTGCTGGCGGACTACCGACTGGCGGACGTCGCACGCAAGGTGGTCGGCGTCGGCAGCGTCGGCACCCGGTGCTGGATCTTCCTCCTGCTCGGCCGGGACGACCAGGACCCGCTCTTCCTCCAGGCCAAGGAGGCCGACACCTCGGTGCTCGCCGCACACGTCGGCGCGAGCCGGTACCGCAACCAGGGCGAGCGGGTGGTCGCGGGCCAGCGGCTGATGCAGGCCACGAGCGACATCTTCCTGGGCTGGGAGCGGGTGGACGGCATCGACGGCAGACAGCGCGACTTCTACGTCCGCCAACTGCGCGACTGGAAGGGCATCGCCATGCCCGAGAGGATGCAGCCCAAGGACATGCGGGTGTTCGGCGAACTGTGCGGGCTCACCCTGGCGCGCGCCCACGCGCGGTCCGGCGACCGCATCGCGATCGCCGGGTACCTGGGCAGCGGCGACTCGTTCGACCGGGCGCTCGCCGCGTTCGCGGAGGCGTACGCCGATCAGAACGAGCGTGACCACCAGGCCCTGGTCGACGCCGTACGCGCAGGCCGGCTCCCCGCGGAGGAGCTGGGGGCGGCCTGACCCCCCTGCCCCCTGAGGCGGGGTCCGCCAACCGGTTGACCCCCGGGGCGGGTCGCGTACCGCCCTCCTCGGCGGCTGGGACGATTCGCGCATGGCATCCAGAGCAGGCACTGCCCGGAGTTCGGCAACGGCGCGACTCGTCCTGCTGGCGCTGGCGTCCGGTCAGTTCCTGATGGCGCTCGACAGCTCCGTCATGAACGTGTCGATCGCGACGGTGGCCGAGGACGTCGGCACGACGGTCGCCGGGATCCAGGGGGCCATCACGGCCTACACGCTGGTGATGGCGATGTTCATGATCCCGGGGGGCAAAGTCGGGGCGCTGATCGGCCGCAAGCGCGCATTCATGATCGGGTGCGTGGTCTACGGATGCGGCTCCCTGACGACCGCTCTCGCACCGAACCTCACCGTGCTGCTGTTGGGCTGGGCGTTCCTGGAGGGGATCGGGGCCGCGCTGATCCTGCCGGCGATCGTGGCCCTGGTGGCGGGCAACTTCCCCGCGGAGCGCCGTCCCGCCGCCTACGGGCTGGTCGCCGCGGCCGGCGCGGTGGCGATCGCGGTCGGCCCGCTCGTCGGCGGTGTCGCGACCACCTACTTCTCGTGGCGGTGGGTGTTCGCCGGCGAGGTCCTCGTGGTAGCGGGCATCCTCCTCCTCGCCCGTCGGATCACCGACGCGGTGAGCGAGGAGCGGCCGCGCATCGACCTCGTCGGCACCGTGCTCTCCGCTGTGGGGCTCGGCAGCTTCGTCTACGGCGTGCTCCGCTCGGACGAGTGGGGCTGGTTCCAGCCCAAGCCCGACGCACCCGCCCTGCTCGGGATCTCCCTGACCGTGTGGCTGATGCTGCTGGGCATCGGGCTCACCTGGCTGTTCCTGCGCTGGGAGGCCCGCCTCGTCCGGCAGCACAGGGAACCCCTCCTCGACCCCGCCATGCTGCAGAACAAGCAGCTGACCGGCGGGCTGACGATGTTCTTCTTCCAGTACCTCGTCCAGATGGGCGTCTTCTTCGTCGTCCCCCTCTACCTCTCCGTCGCCCTGGGCCTGTCCGCGCTCGCCACCGGCGCCCGGCTCCTGCCGCTCTCGGTGACCCTGCTCGCCGCCGCCGTCCTCATCCCGCGCTTCCTCCCGGACGTCTCACCCCGACGAGTGGTACGGATCGGGATCACCGCGCTGCTCGCCGGCGCGGTGATCCTGATGGCCGCGCTCGACGCGGACGCCGGCGCGGAAGTGGTCACGATTCCCATGCTCCTGATCGGGTTCGGTATGGGGGCACTCGCCTCCCAGCTGGGATCCGTCACCGTCTCCGCGGTGCCGCAGGAAAGGAGCGCGGAAGTCGGCGGTGTCCAGAACGCCGTCACCAACCTCGGCGCCTCGATCGGCACCGCACTCGCCGGATCGCTCCTGATCGCCTCGCTCACGTCCTCCTTCCTGGCGAGCGTGGAGCAGAATCCGGCGGTCCCGGCCAGTGTGAAGAGCCAGGCGGCCGTCGAACTCCGAAGCGGAGTGCCGTTCCTCTCCGACGTCCAGCTTCGGAGCGCCCTCGACGAAGCGGGCACCAGTGAGGAACTGGCACAGGAGGCGCTCGACGCGAACGCCGCGGCCCGACTCGACGGCCTGCGCGCCGCGCTGGCCATCCTCGCCTTCGCCGCACTCATCGCCCTCTTCTTCACCCAGCGCATCCCCACGACGCAGCCCCGCTCGACCACGGCGTAGTCGGCGCGAGCGAGCCGCCCACGTCCACCCGCGCCACCGCGCCGGACGGACCGTCAGCCCGTCCGGCCGCGGCGCCGGTGTCGCCGCCACTGCCACACCCCACCCGCCGCGACCGACCCCGCGAACAGCGCGATGCCGAGCACCGGCCACGTTCGTCCGGCGATGCGCAGATCGGTGACGTGCACGAGGAGCAGCAGGCACAACGGCAGCAGCAGGGAGAGCAGCGCCCGCAGGGCCGCCGCCAGCGTGCCGGGGTCGAGGCGGGGTGCGGCCCGCCCGCGAAGCGACTGCGGGACCTCCGTGCGGTAGAACGCCGCGGCCCGGGAGAGCGCTCGGCCGGTGGACCTGCGGTACGACACCGCCATGTAGGGCAGCCAGACCAGCGGTACCACCATCCCCACCAGCAGCACCACCCCGAGGAGCACCCACTGCCCGGTCCGGGCGAGCCGTGCCCACCGGGCGTGCGTCGTCTCCTGGCGGGGGGCCGTCAGCCCTAGGAGCCTGGCCATCCGGACCGTCACCGCCGTCAGGGCGGACCACCACCGCACCGGTCGCGCGGCGACCTGCGGCTCCGCCCCGCGCCGATCGCCCTTCCGGGCGGCGAGCGCCTTCGCCGCCGCGTCCGTATCGGCGTACACGCCTTGGAGGACCAGTAGTTCCGCGGCCCGCTGCGGGGCGGTCGGATCGTGTCCGGCGACCGCGGCCAGCTCCAGAACCGTCCGCGCCTGGCTCAGCAGCGCGGCGCAGAACGCCACGGGCATGAGGACCAGGAACGGGCCGCCGACGAAGGCGCCCTCGGACACCGTCCGGCGCATGCCCCGCGCTGCGACCACCTCGCTCAGCGCGGAGGCCGCGGCGCGGGGCCGCTCGGCCCGCAGCCGGGCCACCTCGCGTGCGGCACGCGGTCCGGCGTGCCGCAGCGCGAAGCCGGCGAGCAGTTCCGGCAGCCGGCCGGGCTCCGCCAGCGCCGCGCGCAGCAGGGTCTCGGGCGCCCCGTCGGGTGTGGCTGCCACGCCGGTCATCCAGGCCCTCCGTCCGGCATCCGGTGTACTGGCCCCGGTCGGCGACCCTCCGTAACCGGGCGCGGGCCCTTCCATGGTCACTGTCCACGGCCGTGACCGCCACGCGGGCGGGTCGCCCCCCGCCCGGGGGCGGAAGGGCCCGGGCAGCGTCGGGCGGCGTCGGGCGGCGTTCACGCCCTGTGTGGCGCGCCCCGGAGAGGGAGCCGAGAATGAGGTGGCCGGACGCGAACGGGTGTGGGCCCGCCGGGCCGCCACGACCAACAGGAGAACGGGCCATGCGGAATTCGCTGCTCAACCTGGCAGAGGGCTACGACTTCCCCCTGCTGAACGTGTTCTGGACCATGATGCTCTGCTTCCTCTGGGTGCTCTGGTTCATGCTGCTCTTCCGCGTCATCGGCGACATCTTCCGGGACGACGATCTGAACGGCTGGGGCAAGGCGGGATGGACCGTCTTCGTCATCCTGCTGCCCTACCTGGGCGTCCTCGTCTATCTGATCGCCCGCGGCCGCGGCATGGGCGAACGCGAGCTCAGCCGGGCGCACCGTCAGGAGCAGGCCTTCCGCTCCTACGTACGGGAGAGCGCCGGCACCACCGACGCAGCCGAGGCACTGTCCCGGCTGGCCGAACTCAAGAACCGCGGCGACCTCACGGCAGCCGAGTACGAGCAGGCCAAGGCGAAGCTCCTCGCTTCCTGAAGTCCCTGCTTCCCGAAGTCCCGCTGCCCCACGGGCTCCAGTGGCCGGGAACGGCCTCCTGCGAGGCCCCTGCGCACCTAGGGTGGTGGTCGGCGGAGGCGCGGGCGGAGAGGGGTTATCCGGTGACGGAGACGGTGTCCATCGATCTGGGGGACGGTACGAGCGTCACCGCGGAGGTGATCGGCGAGCTCACGTTCGAACCCCCGGCACAGCACGGGGCGTCCGGCTACGGCGACGTCGGCTTCGGCTCCGGGCAGCGGGCCGCCCAGCTCGGTTCGGCGGTGGCGCTCACCCTGGACCAGGTGCGGGGCACCGTGCAGGGCATCGGCAGGTGGGCGGCGGAGAGCATCACCCAGGGCGGGGCGGGATCTCCCGACGCGTTCGAGGTCGAGTTCGGCCTCAAGCTGGCGGTCAAATCCGGCCAGCTCCTCGGGATCATCGCGGAGGCGGGCAGCGAGGCCGGACTGACCGTCCGGCTGTCCTGGAACCTGGCCGACCGCCGGGACCGGACGGCTGCGCAGGCGCTCGCGGCGGTCCCGCACCCCGCACCGGCCGGGGAGTGACCGCGGTACGGCTGGGCCGCCGGGACAGCGACGCCCTCCAGCGCTGCGCGGTCGGGATATCCGTGGGCGGGGCGTTCCGCGGCAGCGGGTTCCTCGTCGCACCCGGCGTGGTCCTGACGGCGGCACACGTCGTGAGCACCCCCGGCCCGGCACCTCGGGTGAGCGTCGAACACCCCACCGGGTCCAGGCTGGTGGCCGCCGAAGACATCCGGGCCGAGCCCGACACCGGGGACGGGAGCCGGTTCCACCCCTTCCCCGACCTCGCGGCGCTGACCGTTCCGGGCTGGCGCGACCACCCCGTGGCCCGGCTGGCGCCCGACGAGGCGGAGCCGGGGACCGAGGTGACGGCCCTCGGCTATTCGACCCACACACCGTCGCCCGGAGTACAGCCCGACACGCTCGCCCTGCGCGTCGCCGGCCGGTCGGGGCCCTTCATCCGGGTGCTCGGGGACGGCGTACGGGAGGGGATGAGCGGGAGCATGCTGCTCGACGCCGACGGCCTGGTCCGGGGATTGCTCAAGGGGAGCAGGTCCTACCGGGACGCGCAGGGCGGTTGGTACGTCCCCGTCGCCGCCCTGGCCGGTTTCCTCGGCGGACCGTCCGCCCTCCCCGGGGCGCCGGCGCGCCCGGGGGCGGTCGCGGCGGCGGCCGGCCCCGGCGACGCGGAGTTCGTCGAAGCGCTGATGGCGTTCCCGGCCATGATGCGCCCCGACGGCCGCTACGACCTGTTCGAAAAGATCGGCGACCACCTGGGGCTGCCGCACTCCTTCGAGGTGGAGGACCGTCCGGACCGCCGGGACCACCTCTACCGGCTGGTGCGCCGCTGCCGGGTGCACCGGGACGAGCGGGCCGCTCTGCGGGCGCTGTACACCGCGATGGAGGAACTCGTCCCGTACGACAACGCCTTGGACCGCCTTCGGGTGCTCGTCGGGCAGGCCGTCGGGGAAGGGGAAGGCGGGTAGGTGCACGAGCGGGGCGGGGCCGGGGGCGCGCCCGGGCGATGCCGCGGCGTGTCGTGGTCCCCGGCCGCGGACGCCGTGCTGTGCGACGTGCTCCTGCGCTTCCATGGCATGTCACGCCTGGCGTTCCGGCAGAGCGTGCTGGAGGAGATGGCCCAGGACCACAGGTCGCCCGGCATCCAGCTGGACGTCCCGGAGGACCCGGTACCCCGTGCCCACCTGCGGGCGATCCTGGGCGCGATTGGATCGCACCGCGATCCCGGCGGAGTCCTGGAGTCCCTGTGCGACGCCCTGCGCTCGCAGGCCCGCTGGGACGGCTCGCTCCCGTGGCTGGAGCTGACCGTCGTCGCGCTGACGCGGCCGGAGCCGCACTCCACCGAAACCCTGCTGCAGGTCGTCGAGGCCCTGCGGCACCTGACCGCACCACCCCCGTCGGCGCGACTGCCGCGGTACCTCGTCCCGGGCAGGCGGCCCGCCCTGCTCACCGGGGAGGAGACCCTGCCGGAGGTCCTGCTGCGGCTCGCCGACCGCCGGGGAGCCCCGGAAGACGACCAGCTGCTCGGCTTCCTCAGGGCGTTGGCTTCCGATGTCGACTCCCCGCTGTACGGCGAACTAGCCGCACTGCGCGCCGTGTTGGACCGGCTCCCGGTCGACGGGACTTCGCCGGCGACGACCGGGGGGCCGGCGGCCCGGCCGGCGTGCGCCCCGCCCCCGCTTCCGCCCGCGCCCCCACCCCCGCCCGAGAGCCTGCTGATCGTCCAGGTCCGGCTCGAGGCCGAGGATGCCGAGCACGTCGACGACGGACGCTACAGGCTGCAAGCCGCCTACTACCGGCACGTGTTGCCCGACGGGCCGCTGCGGCTCATCGGCACCCTCGGGCGCACCGAGTCCTTCCACCGGAGCGAGCTGACCGGAGCCGGAAGCGCCCGGTTGGCCGCCTGGTCGGAGCTGGCGCACGAAGTGCGCGGAGCAGCCCGCAACACGGTCAGAGTGGAATTCCTGCTCCCGCGGGCCCTGCTGGGACACGCGGCGGAACTGTGGTCCGCCGGCGCTTCCGGGAGCCCCCTGGGCCACCACCACCCGGTGGTCGTGCGCTCGCTGGAGCGGTACACCGACGCCTGGCTGGACGTGGAACCCTGGCGCGAGCGGTGGAAGCACCTCCAGACCGGGGGCGCGGAGGCGGACGCCGTCGGCCGAATCGGCTGGCCCCGGCTGGACGACGGGGCGGCGCACCTGGCTCCCTGGCTGGCCGAACAGCCGGACCTGGCGTGTATGGGACTCGACACCCCCTACGACGCCCTCCACCCCGACGCGCGGGCCGCGGTCGACGAGGCCGTGTTCACCGACGGCGTTCCCGTCTTGCTGTGGCGGCGCGGACCGGGCGGGACCGGTGAGCTCATCGAGGCCCTGCGCGAGCACAACCCGCCCCGCCTGGCGGAGCTGCCCGCCACCGTCCTCAAGTGCCGCAGGAACGGCCGGGCCGGAGGCGCGGGAGACGTACGGAATCACATCACCCTCCTGTGGGACGACCCGGACTGCGTGGATCCCGACCAGGACAGCCCCTACCGGGGGATGGCATGACGGACGGCCCGATGACGACGAGCGGCGAGGCGGCGCACATGAGCGAGGACTGGTGGGTCTACCGGGGCACAGGAGTGCCCCATCCCGGCATCTCGGAGCTTCCGCCGGCCCCGGCCTGGCGCACGTTCGGCGCCCCGTCCGGCCCGGCCGGCCACCCGGCCCCGCCCCCGGCGGAAGGCTCGGCGGCCGGGACGGCCCGGCGTCTGGGGCGCCTGCAACAGGCCGCGTCCTACCGGGCGGACGAGAAGGAGGTACAACTGGTCAACCTGGCCCTCCACCTCCGGCGCCCCCTGCTGATCACCGGCAAGCCCGGGGTCGGGAAGTCCACCCTCGCCTACGCGGTGGCCCACGAGCTGGGGCTCGGCCCCGTACTGCGCTGGCCGATCAGCAGCAGGTCCGTCCTGCGGGACGGCCTGTACGCCTACGACGCCATCGGCCGGCTCCACGACGCGGGAATCCGCGGGAGCGGAGCCCCCTGCGAGGACGCCGCGGCCGGCTCCGGCGACGCCGGGGCGCCCGCCATCGGGCGGTACCTGCGGCTGGGGCCGCTGGGCACCGCACTGCTCCCCTGGAGCCGTCCCCGGGTGCTGCTCATCGACGAGATCGACAAGAGTGACATCGACCTGCCCAACGACCTGCTGAACGTCTTCGAGGAGGGAGAGTTCGACATTCCCGAACTCTCCCGCCTCGGCCCCGGCGGGCACGAGGTGATGACGGCGGACACCGGCCGCACCGCGGTGGTGCCCGACGGGGTGGTGGCATGCGCGGAGTTCCCCCTCGTCGTCCTGACGAGCAACGCGGAACGGGAATTCCCCACCGCGTTCCTGCGCCGCTGCGTACGCCTCGACATCGAGCCGCCCGACGAACAGCGCCTCGCCGCCATGGTCGCCGCCCACCTCGGGGACGGCATCGGCACCGAGGTCCAACGGGCCGCACTGATCGCTGAGTTCCTCCGGCGGCAGCGCGAGAACGGCGCCGAGCTGGCCAACGACCAGCTGCTCAACGCCCTGCTCATGGCCGAGCGGGGCCTGGCGGACAGCGAGCTCGGACGCAGCGCCATCCACGACGTACTGCTCCGTCCGCTGAACGAGGGGTGAGGGCCCGTGGCCGAACGGCGCCCCCCACCGGACCCACTGCGCGACGCCCTGGCTCGCCTGCTGGCGCGGGACCACGGTGACCTGCGCCCTGAGGACGTGGCGGACGTGCTGTGGATCTCCCGGCTGGCCGGCCTCGCCCCGCTGCCGCGGGAGCGCGACCCAGACGGCTCGCGGCCGCGACTCCCCGACGGCGCGGACGGCTGCGACCCCACCGCCGACCGCGACCCCGGAGTGCCGGGCGGCGGCCCCGCCGATCCGCCGACGGCCGGCGGACCCCCTGAGCCGAGGGTGCGCCTGTACGGACTTCCGGCGCCCGGTCCCGGAGACCCGGGTCGTGCCCACGTCGTGCAGGTGCCGCGGCCCCCCGCCCTGACCGGGGTGCTGGACCTGTCGCGGGCACTCCGCCCGCTGCGCCGGTGGGCGGTGTCCACCGGCCCGCCGGAGCTCGATGAGGAGGCTACCGCCCAGGCGACCGGCGGGGCCGGACGCCTGATCCCCGTCTGGACACCCGCGCGCGAACCCCACTTCTCCGTTGACCTCCTGGTGGACACCGGAGCCACCATGGCCGTCTGGCACGACCTGGCGAGCGAGCTGTACACCGCGCTGCAGGTCCACGGCGCCTTCGCGGACGTACGGTGCTGGGCGCTCGACACCGACCGGGCGGTGCCCCGGCTCGCCCCCTTCCGGAGGCGGTACCGCACCGGCGTGAGCGGCCACGGCCCGTCGGCGGCCTGGCAACGCCCCCTGGCGGACCGTTTCGGCCGCCGGATCCTGCTGGTCCTCACCGACGGGGTGGGACCCGCCTGGTACGGCGACCCTCTGCCGGACCTGCTCGCCCGCACGTCCCGCACCCGGCCGACCGCGGCCCTCCAGGTCCTGCCCCGGCGGCTGTGGCACCGCACCGCGCTGCACACCGCGCCCGTCGAGGCGCGGGCGTCCCACCCGGACCGGCCGGGCACGGCCTTCCGCACGGAAGCGGCCCTGCCCGGCATCCCCCGGGGGCCGCGGGGCTCCGCCGAGCGGGCCGCCGTGAGCTGGCTGCCCGTCATGGAAGTGGACGGCACCTGGCTCGCGCCCTGGGCCGGATCGGTCGCCGGCCGCACCTCCGGCTGGGCGCCCATGCTCGCCGCGCCCCTCCGGGGCGTGCGGCGGCCCCTCCTTCCGCCGCGTGACCCGGGTGCGCCGCCTTCGGCAGCAGACCGGGTCGCGCGCTTCCTCAGCGGCGCCTCGCCGCGCGCCTTCCGGCTGGCCTGCCACCTCGCGGCCGCGCCCCTGAGCCTGCCCGTGATGCGCTGGGTCCAGCAGGCCACGGTGCCGGGCTCCGGACAGCAGGACCTCGCGGAGATCTTCCTGTCGGGACTGATCGAGCGACGTGACGACCCGGCACGGCCCGCGGACCCCGACGAGGTGGTGTACGACTTCGCGCGCGGCGTCCGGGAAGAGCTCCTGGCCGAGCTGACACGGGGTGAATCCCTGCGCGTGCTGGACCGGGTGGTCGCTCGGGTGTCCGGCCGCATCGCTGCCACGTTCGGGGGAACGCTGGACTTCCGGGCACTGGGGGCGATGTTGGACGAGGGCGGGAGCACGGCCACGGGCCGCCCCCTCCCCGAACGGAGCCTGCCCTTCGCCGAGGTCGCCGTGGCCGTCCTGCGGGGCGCGGGCGGCGAGCACCGCACGGTGCTGCGCCGGCTGGAGGCGGCGGTCGGCGCGGGGCGACGGGCGGCTGCGGGTCCGCCGGCGACGCCGGTGCGTCCGAGCCCCGTACGCAGGGAACGGCTCACCCCGGTACGCCCGGTGGAGAGCCCGCCCGACCTGCCCGTCATGATCGGACGCAAGGAGGAACTGGCCGCCCTCACCCGGGCGGTGGCGGCCTCGCTCGGGACATCCGCGGCGAGCGGCGTATCCTCCGCCGACGGCCCCGGGCCCGGCCCTGCCTTCGTCGTCGTCGAGGGCATGGCGGGGATGGGCCGCAACCGGCTGGTCCAGGAGTACCTGCGCCGCGACGGTGAACGGCACTCCTTCGTCCACTGGATCAATGCCCGCAGGACGGACTCGCTCCAGGACGGCCTGCTGCGGCTGTGGCAGGCGCTCGCCCCGGTCGGTGCGCCCGTCGGGGAACTGCCCCCGCTGGAACGCTTGTGGGAGACGCTCGCCGAGCACCGGGACTGGCTGATCGTCCTGGACGGCGTGTCCCACTGGCCGCCCGGATACCGGCCGGATCTCCCGGCCCCGCCGAGCGGCCCGCCCTACGGCTTTCCGACGGGCGGCAGGGGGTGCGTGCTGGCCACCACCGACGTACTGCGGTGGACTCATCCGCGGCTGACCGGCATCAGGCTCGGCCGACTCACGGTGCAGGAGAACCTGGACTTCCTCCACACCGTCCTGGGAGCGGGGCTCGACCCGCTGGACGCCCGCCAGCGGGACGGTTTGGAACGCCTGGCGGAGCGCATGCCGCTCGTCCCGGACCGGTTGACGTGGTCCGAGGTCGAGGCCGGGCTGGCGCATGTCGCCCGGTGGTCCGGCCGGACGGAGGAGGCCGCCGAGCGGCGCCCCGCGCCGGAGGCGCCGGCTCCGCGCACCGGTGGACCCCCGCTGATCAAGGTCGCGCGGCCGTACTTCTTTCTCAGCTACGCGCACTCCCCGCGCTTCGGGCACGGGGGCCCCGACCCGGACCTGTGGGTCAGCCGCTTCTTCCGTGACCTGTCCGACCACGTGACGGCCCTGACCGACCTGCCGAACGGCTCGCCGCCGGGATTCATGGACCAGGAGGTCCGGACGGGGGAGGTGTGGTCGGACCGGGTGGCGGAGGCACTCGCGACCTGCCGGGTGTTCGTTCCGCTCTACTCGCCCCGCTACTTCACCAGTGAGTTCTGCGGCAGGGAGTGGTTCGCCTTCGCCCAGCGGGCCGCCTACCACCGGGCGCGGACCTCCATGGAGGGGGAGGGGATCGTACCTGCCCAGTGGGTACCCGTACCGCCCGCTCAACTGCCCGACGTGGCCGTGCGCTTGCAGAGTGACTTCGGCAGCCTGGGGGAGAGGTACGCCACCGACGGGCTCTACGGGCTGATCAAACTGCGGAGCTACGCCGAGCAGTACGAGCAGGCGGTGTACGAACTGGCGAAGCGTGTCGTCCGAGTTGGGAACACCTCCGACATCGCGGCAGGCCGTCCTGCCGACTACCGTTCGTCCCCCAGCGCGTTCGGTACGGCCGGCCGGCCCCGAGGGGTCCTGCGCATCGCCGTCGCGGCGCCCGCCGCCTCCACTCTCCCCGCCGGCCGGGACGCACGCCACCACGGGGACGGCCCCGACGACTGGAATCCGTTCCATCCGGAGTCGGCCACACCGCTGGCACTCGTGGCAGCGGAACTGGCGAACCGGTTGAACAACTGGGTGGTGCACTCCACGCTCGACGCGGAGGTCGCCAGAGTGCGCGACGGGAGCGCCTCGGCGGGCCCGCTGCTGCTCCTCGTCGACCGCTGGGCCTTCGAGGTGCCCGCGCTGCGCGAAGGCCTCCTGGCCCTGGACGCAGCCGCCCGGCCGGGGACCGGCGCGGTCGTCGTGTGGAACCAGGGTGACCGCGAGGAGCGGGGCGGGGGTGGGACGCTGTCGCTCAGCATCCCGCGGATGATCCCCCACCTGATGCGGGGCAACCCGCCCGCCGACCGGGGAGGGACGCGCGGATTGGAGAACTTCGGCCGGGCGATGTCGTCCGTCACGGAAGCGATCTTCCAGGAGTACCTCAGGACCGTCCCCGTCCACGCGCCGGCGGAGGGCACCTCGGCCAGTCGCCCCCGCCTCGGCCCGCCGCTTCCGGACAGGCCGCCACCCAGCTCCGGGCCCGCCGCTCCGGACGGGTAGGCGGGGGCCGGCCGCCGCGTGCCGGGGCGGTCGGCGCCGGCCGCCACACCGGCGTGGGCCGTGCGGGCCGGTGCCGGCCGGGCTACCCGGCTGCCATGTCCGGGCCGGGGCGGAGCGTCTCGTTGAGGGGGTAGCCCAGTTCCTGCAGGCCGCGTGCGATGGCGACCGCCCGGCGGTGGCGCTCGGTGTGTTCCGGGGACGGCCGTCCCGCGTCGGCCGGGCCCGTGTCCGTCGCCGGATCGGGCGCCGGCGGGGTGGCGTC
Source organism: Streptomyces sp. NPDC058674 (assembly GCF_042716505.1). Lineage (NCBI taxonomy): Bacteria > Bacillati > Actinomycetota > Actinomycetes > Kitasatosporales > Streptomycetaceae > Streptomyces > Streptomyces sp. NPDC058674. Next base: position 85,394 of record NZ_JBHXSC010000005.1, on the reverse strand, counting down.
CTGCACCGCGTCCCAGGCCTCGCGGGCGACCTGCTCCGCCGTCCGGTCGTCGATCTGCCCGGTGGGCGTGCGCCGACGCTCCGGCCCGCCCTCGGACCGTGGCGGCGTGCGCGCGAGAAAGGGGTCGACGGCCAGCCGGGCCTCGCGGACATCACTCGAATCGGCCGGGCCGGGAGCTGGTTCCGTCGTCAGGGTCGTAACGTGGCGCGACCGCTGCATCCCGGAGCGTACGGTGCGGGGGCGGGGTGGCCGCACGCCTCTTCCCGAGCGCTGCCGGGGGCCCGCAGCACGGCTCCGCCCGGCGGCTCGGTCCCTCAGGGCGCGGGGTGTGCTCCGACTGCCTGCCGATAGGCCACGTGGCCGCCCAGTGCGCCGGTCAGGGCGACCGCCGCCAGCCCGCCCCACGACCACAGCCTCGCCTTCGCCGGACGGCCGCCGAGCCTCGCGGCCAGGGACGCGCCGTAACAGGCCACCGCGGCCACGTTGGCGATGGCGTGGGCCGCTCCGACCCGGGCCTGCTCCGGCGGCAGGTCCGCCCAGTCCGCCCAGCCCGCGACCGCCGCCGGTGCGACTCCGGCCAGGCCCACGGCGGTGAGGACCGCGGCCGATCGCTGCGATCCCGGTACGGCGTCCAGGACGGCGGCGGACAGCCAGCAGCCGATCGGCAGTTGCACCAGCACGGGATGCACGGGGTGGCCCAGGGGCCTGCCGCGCAACAGGTCGCGCACCCGGCCCAGGGGGATCGAGCGGATTCCGCGCTGCAGGACCCCGATCGCCGGATCGGCGACCGTCGTTCGTTCGAGCCGGTCCAGAGTCGTCAACCACCAGGTGGATGCGGTGTCGAGCGCCGCGGTCGGTCCGGCCGTCGTCGGGCTGTCGAGCCCTCGTGAGTTCATACTCGACGCCTACCCGGTGCGGTGCCGACGTCCCGCTCTGGCCCCGACTGCACCCGAACGGCCTGCCGGCCGGAGGGAGAAGCCAGGCCGGGGGGCCCGACCGGAGGGGCCCGGCCCGCCCCGGGGCCCCCCCCCCCGGCCGCACGGCGGGCCGCCCGCCGGTCCGTCCGCCCGCCCGCCCGGACGGCGCCGGTGCAGGAACCTTCCGGCCCGCGGAGGACCGGCGCGGTCCCGGAACCGCCCCCGGCAGCGGGCCCGGAGCGGGGCCGTGAGGGGCGCCGCCGCACGGGGCGTCCGCGCGACCGCCTGGCTGCTCACCGCCGTCGCCCTCGGCCACACCCTGTGGAACGGGGTCCGGGACCCGGGGACCGCCCTGGCCTTCGGTGCCCTGATCGCGGTCGGCGAGCTCGCCCGCCGCGACCGCCGCACGGGCCCGGGAGCCGAGGGCGCCGGGCCCGCTCCGGCCGAGGACCGCCGGCCCGCACCGCTGGGCTCCGCCGCGGCGCTGGCCTACGCCCTGCTCGGCCAGAACGCCGGCCAGCCCAGCCACCACGGGGTGTTCCAGATCGTCGCCGTCGTGGTCGCCGCCGCCCTCGCCGGAGCCGTGCCGCACGTCGCCCGGGGCCGGGGCCCCCGCCTCGACCACGTGGCCCGCCGGGTCCTCACCGTCGCCTTCGCCGCCGTCTGTTTCCAGCCGCTCTACAACTCCGGCCGGCTGGAGCACTGGCTCGGCCAGGGCCCGTACCTGGTCCTCTTCCTGGTGCTCCTGCTCGGCCTCACGGCCCTGTGCGACGCCGTGCTCGCCGCCGCGCCGGCCGGAGCCCGCACCGGCCGGCCGTACGGACCCCTCCTGCGCGACGAGCTGCGCGCCCAGCTCGGCATCGGCTCGGCGATCTGCGCCACCGGGGCGGTGATGGCCCTGGGCGCGGCCGTCGCCGGGCTGTGGGCGCTGCCCGTCCTCAGCGTCCCCCTGCTGCTGACCCAGCTGTCCTTCCACCGGATCGCGGCGATCCGCACCACCTACCGCCAGACCATCACCTCCCTGGCCCGGGCCACCGAGATCGCCGGATACACCCGGCCGGGCCACTCCCGCCGGGTGGCCGCCCTGAGCTGCGCCGTCGGCCGGGACCTCGGCCTCTCGGAGCGGGAGCTCAGGGTGCTGGAGTACGCCGCCCTGATGCACGACATCGGCCAGCTCTCGCTCGTCGACCCGGTCCCGGCGGGGGCCACCGCCGAGCTGCCCGCCGCCGAGGCCCGCCGGATCGCCGGGCTGGGCGGGGAGGTGGCCCGGCAGACCGGGGTCCCCGCCGAGGTGGCGCTGGTGGTCGAGCGGCAGGCCGAGCCGTACCGGGACCAGCCGGTGGCGGCCCGGATCGTGCGCGCGGTCAACGCCTACGACGACCTGGTCGCCGGGAGCCGTCACCCGGGCGGCTCACTGGCCGTCCTGGAGCAGCTGCGCCTGGGGACCGGGCGGGACTACCAGCCGGAGGTGGTGGAGTCCCTGGCGAGGGTTCTGGCCAGGGACTGACGTGGCAGAGTTGTTCCCGTCCCATCTGGGTAACCGATGGGTAATGAGCGGCCGTCCGAGTGGGCATGGTTGGATGCCAGTAAGAGTGACGTGGGAGTGTCCGCAAGGCTGCACCGTTGTCCCCGGCTACCCCGGGGAGGTGCCCCCAGGCAGGCGGGAATCGTGAGGATCTTCGGGAAGGTACGGCATCGGCCCTCCGCCTCGTGGCGGCAGGCCACCGACCGCGCGTTCACGCTGATCGGCGACGGTCGGTACGAGGACGCGGGAGCGCTGCTGACCAGAGCGGCGGACCTGGAACCGTGGCTGTCCGAGTCCTGGTTCAACCTGGCGCTGCTGCACAAGTTCCGGCACGACTGGGAGCAGGCGCGGGCCGCGGGGCTGCGCGCCGTGGCCCTGTTGGACCGGGAGACGGGCGCCCCGGACTGGTGGAACGTCGGGATCGCCGCCACGGCGCTCCAGGACTGGCCGCTGGCCCGTAGGGCCTGGCAGGCGTACGGGCTGAAGGTGCCCGGCGATCCGCACGGATCGGGCGCGGGCGGGAAGTCCGCCGGCGAGCCGGTCGGCATGGAGCTCGGCAGCGCCGCCGTGCGGCTGTCGCCGGAGGGCGAGGCCGAGGTGGTCTGGGGCCGCCGGCTGGACCCGGCCCGGCTGGAGGTCCTGTCGATCCCGCTGCCGTCCTCGGGGCGCCGCTGGGGCGAGGTCGTGCTGCACGACGGGGTTCCGCACGGGGAGCGGGTGACCGCGGCCGGCCCCTCCTACCCGGTCTTCGACGAGATCGAGCTGTGGGCGCCGTCGCCGGTGCCGACCTGGGTGGTGCTCCTGGAGGCGGCCACCGAGGCGGACCGCGACGCGCTGGAGCAGCTGGCCTCCGACGCGGGCTTCGCGGCCGAGGACTGGTCCTCGTCGGTGCGGCTGCTGTGCCGCACCTGCTCGGAGAGCGAGATGCCGAGCGACGAGGGCGACGGGGAGCACCTGGACCCGCACGACCACAGCGAGCCGGGGCACCCCGGGCCGCTGGGGCACCGCACGAACGGGTCCGGTTCGCTCTGGGTGCCCGAGCGGGAGTGCGGCATCGCCGCCCCGGCCGGCCTGGTGCGCGGGCTGCTCGACGGCTGGGTCGCGGACAGCCCGGACAGCCGAGAGTGGCGCGATCTCGAAGAAGTCTGCTGAGCCGGGGCCTTAGGCTGTACGGGCACATCGGTGGCCATCGGCGACCCGGTGACGTGGTGACTTGGTGACTTGAGGGAAGGCGTACGGCGGACATGGCGCAGCAGGAGAACGAGGTTGTCGAGGTCGGGGCCGAGAGCGGGACCGAGGTGGCCGACGGCGGGTACGTCGTGGACACCGAGGACTGTGCGGCGCGCGAGCTCGCCCACCGCGAGCGCGGCACCGCCCGCCCGATCACCGTGGTCGGCAACCCGGTCCTGCACCGCGAGTGCAAGGACGTCACCGAGTTCGGGGACGAGCTGGCGCAGCTGATCGACGACATGTTCGCCAGCCAGAAGGCCGCCGAGGGCGTGGGCCTGGCCGCGAACCAGATCGGTGTCGACGCGAAGGTCTTCGTCTACGACTGCCCGGACGACGACGGCAACCGGCACACCGGCGTCGTGGTCAACCCGAAGCTCGTGGAGCTGCCGGCCTCCGCGCGCATCCTCGACGACTCGAACGAGGGGTGCCTGTCGGTCCCGACGGCGTACGCCTCGCTGGCCCGCCCGGACTATGCCGAGGTGACCGGCCAGGACGCGCAGGGCAACCCGATCAAGGTCCGCGGCACCGGCTACTTCGCGCGCTGCCTGCAGCACGAGACCGACCACCTGTACGGGTACCTGTACATCGACCGGCTCTCCAAGCGGGACCGCAAGGACGCCCTGCGGCAGATGGAAGAGGGCACCCCGCGCTACGAGACCGTGCCCAACGCGTAGCCGCGGCGCACGAGCGCGGCAGCGGCGGGGCCCCGCACCGAGATCCCGGTGCGGGGCCCCGCCGCACGTCGTGTCCGGACTACTTCCGGACGGAGCCCCATCCGCTGTCGGCCGGAGCGGAGCCCCAGCCGCTGTCTGCCGGGGCCGAGCCCCAGCCGCTGTCGGCGGCGGGAGCGAAGCCCCATCCGCTGTCCGCGGAGGCGGTGGCGGCCGCACCACCGACGAGCAGCGCGGCGAACGCGGCGGCGGTGAGGATGCGAACGGTACGGGACATGCAGGCCCCCCTGGGCTTGGTGAGAGGTGCGAGGGTCCGGCGCTGTGCGGGCGCGACGGGCCAGGCGTGCTCACCGTACGTCATCGCACGGATACCCGTGGGGTAGGTTTGGGTCAAGTGTGCCAGGGGTTTCGGCCATCGCATATCGGTCACCCCGGAGCGGCGGACGGCGGCGCCGACGGCTCAGGCCGCCGCCCGGGGCCCCCTGAACGTGCGCCGGAAGGCGTTCGGGGTGGTTCCCAGGGCCCGCAGGAAGTGGTGGCGCAGCGCGGCCGCGTTGCCGAAGCCGCAGCGCCCGGCGATCGCGTCGACGGTCTCGTCGGTGGACTCCAGCAGCTCCTGTGCCAGCAGCACCCGCTGGCGCAGCACCCACTGGTACGGGGTGGTGCCGGTCTCCTGGAGGAAGCGGCGGGCGAAGGTGCGCGGGGACATGTGCGCGCGCTCCGCGAGCTGCTCGACGGTGATCTCCTCCGCCAGGTGCCGGGCCATCCACCCGATCACCTCGCCCACCGTGTCGCACGCGGTGCGGGGCAGCGGCCGCCGGATGTACTGGGCCTGTCCGCCGTCCCGGTGCGGGGGCACGACCATCCGGCGCGCGATGGTGTTGGCGACCTCCGCGCCCTGCTCCTGCCGTACGACGTGCAGGCACGCGTCGATCCCGGAGGCGGTGCCGGCCGAGGTGATCACCGGGCCGTCCTCCACGTAGAGCACGTCCGGGTCGACCGTCGCCCGCGGGAACCGGCGGGCCAGGGCCGGGGCGTGCATCCAGTGGGTGGTGCAGCGCCGGCCGTCGAGCAGTCCGGCCGACCCCAGCATGAAGGCGCCGCTGCACACGCTCAGCAGCCGCGCCCCGCGGTCCACGGCCCGGTGCAGGGCGGCCAGCAGCGGTTCGGGATAGTCGCGGCTGGGGGCGTCGCGGTCGGCGGGCAGGCAGATCAGGTCCGCCTCCTCCAGCCGGTCGGGCCCGTGGGGGAGGGTCAGGCCGTAGTGGCCGTCGCCGGCGGTGAGGGGGTTGTCCTCCATCGCGCAGACGGCGAAGTCGTAGACGGGCAGCCCCGAGGCGCTCCGGTCGATGCCGAAGACCTCGCAGAAGATGCCCATCTCGAAAGGGGCGACGCCGTTGACCACGGCCACGGCCACGTTGTTCAGCATGGACCCAGTGTGGCAGTAATTCGCACTTCCATGACAGTCCTGCCACTGTCCGGTCCGGCTGCCACTCGCGAGAGTGGAGCCATGAACACGTTCCTCGACTACCTGACCGTCCTGGCGGTCGCCGCCCTGCTCGCCGGCCCCGCCCTCCACGGAGCCCTGCGCGACCGGCGCACCGACCGGGAGCTCGCGGCGGCGGCCGCCCGGCGGGAGCCCGCGGCGCACCCGCAGGCACCCGCGGGCGCCCGTGCGGTCCGCCGCCGAAAGCCCGTACCGCACCCGGCCGGACCGGCCTGACGACCGGACTAGAAGTCCTCGTCCAGGTCGACCGTGCCCTCGACCGCGACCTGGTAGGCCGACGGGCGCCGCTCGAAGAAGTTCGTCAGCTCCTGGACGCCCTGGAGCTCCATGAAGGAGAACGGGTTCTGCGAGCCGTACACCGGCGGGAAGCCCAGCCGGACCAGGCGCTGGTCCGCGACGCACTCCAGGTACTCGCGCATCGACTCGGTGTTCATGCCCGGCAGGCCGTCGCCGCACAGGTCCCGGCCGAACTGCAGCTCCGCCTCCACGGCCTCCTTCAGCATGTCGGTGACCTGCTGCCGGAGGGCGTCGTCGAAGAGCTCCGGCTCCTCCTTGCGGACCGTGTCCACGACCTCGAAGGCGAAGTTCATGTGCATGGTCTCGTCACGGAACACCCAGTTGGTGCCGGTGGCCAGGCCGTGCAGCAGGCCGCGCGAGCGGAACCAGTAGACGTAGGCGAAGGCGCCGTAGAAGAACAGGCCCTCGATGCACGCGGCGAAGCAGATCAGGTTCAGCAGGAAGCGGCGCCGGTCCGCGGCCGTCTCCAGCCGGTCGATCTTCTCGACCGAGTCCATCCACTTGAAGCAGAACTGCGCCTTCTCGCGGATCGAGGGGATCTCCTCGACTGCGTCGAACGCGGCGGCCCGGTCGTCCGGGTTCGGCAGGTAGGTGTCGAGCAGCGTCAGGTAGAACTGGACGTGCACGGCCTCCTCGAACAGCTGGCGCGACAGGTACAGGCGCGCCTCCGGGGAGTTGATGTGCTTGTAGAGCGTCAGCACCAGGTTGTTCGAGACGATCGAGTCGCCCGTCGCGAAGAACGCGACCAGCCGGCCGATCATGTGCTGCTCGGAGGGCGTCAGCTTGGCGAGGTCGGCGACGTCCGAGTGGAGGTCGACCTCCTCCACCGTCCACGTGTTCTTGATCGCGTCCCGGTAGCGCTCGTAGAAGTCCGGGTAGCGCATGGGGCGGAGCGTCAGCTCGAAGCCCGGGTCCAGGAGGTTCTTGGTGTCGTCGGTGCTCATCACTGGCAGGCCTCGCAGGACTCGGGGTTCTCAAGGGAGCAGGCCAGCGCGTCGGCGTCGACGGCCTGCGGGAGCGGGGTGGCGGCCGCCGGGACGGCGGAGCCGGACGCCGCACGGGCGATCTTCGTCGCCGGGCGCGAGCGCAGGTAGTACGTGGTCTTCAGGCCCCGCTTCCAGGCGTACGCGTACATCGAGCTGAGCTTGCCGATGGTGGGCGTCTCCAGGAACAGGTTCAGCGACTGCGACTGGTCGAGGTACGGCGTCCGGGCCGCCGCCATGTCGATCAGGCCGCGCTGCGGGATCTCCCACGCCGTGCGGTACAGCTCGCGCACCTCGGCCGGGATCCACCCGAAGCCCTGGACGGAGCCGCTGGCCTCGCGCAGCGCCTCACGGGTCTGAGCGTCCCACACGCCGAGCCGCTTCAGCTCGGCCACCAGGTAGGCGTTGACCTGGAGGAACTCACCGCTCAGCGTCTCGCGCTTGAAGAGGTTGGAGACCTGGGGCTCGATGCACTCGTACACGCCGGCGATGGAGGCGATCGTCGCCGTCGGCGCGATGGCCAGGAGCAACGAGTTGCGCATGCCGGTCTTCGCGATCCGGGCGCGCAGCGCGTCCCAGCGCTCCGGCCAGTTCCGCTCCACCTCGTAGTGGTCCGGGTGCAGCACACCGCGGGCGGTGCGGGTCTGCTCCCAGGCGGGGAGCGGGCCGTTCTTCTCGGCGAGGTCGCAGGAGGCCTCGTACGCGGCGAGCATGATCCGCTCGGACAGCCTCGTGGAGAGCGCCTGCGCCTCGGGGGAGTCGAAGGGCAGCTTCAGCTGGAAGAAGACGTCCTGGAGGCCCATGGCTCCCAGACCCACCGGGCGCCAGCGGGCGTTGGAGCGGCCGGCCTGCTCGGTCGGGTAGAAGTTGATGTCCACCACGCGGTCGAGGAAGGTCACGGCGGTGCGGACGGTCTCGTCCAGGCGCTCCCAGTCGATCCCCCCGTCCACCACGAAGGCGCCCAGGTTGACCGAACCGAGGTTGCAGACGGCCGTCTCGCCGTCGTCGGTGACCTCGATGATCTCGGTGCAGAGGTTGGAGGAGTGGACGACCGTGCCCGGCTCGGCGGTCTGGTTCGCCGTGCGGTTGGAGGCGTCCTTGAAGGTCATCCAGCCCTGGCCGGTCTGCGCGAGGGTGCGCATCATCCGGCCGTACAGCTCGCGGGCGGGCATGGACTTGCGGGCCAGGCCCGCCGCCTCCGCCCTGCGGTACGCGGCGTCGAAGTCGTCGCCCCACAGGTCCACCAGCTCGGGCACGTCGGCCGGGGAGAACAGCGACCAGTCGGCGTCGGCGTTGACGCGGCGCATGAACTCGTCCGGCACCCAGTGGGCCAGGTTCAGGTTGTGCGTGCGGCGCTGGTCCTCGCCGGTGTTGTCGCGGAGCTCCAGGAACTCCTCGATGTCCGCGTGCCAGGTCTCCAGGTAGACGGCGGCGGCGCCCTTGCGGCGGCCGCCCTGGTTCACCGCGGCGACGGAGGCGTCGAGGGTCTTCAGGAACGGCACGATGCCGTTGGAGTGGCCGTTGGTGCCGCGGATCAGCGAACCGCGGGCGCGGATGCGCGAGTACGACAGGCCGATGCCGCCGGCGTGCTTGGACAGGCGCGCGACCTGGTGGTAGCGGTCGTAGATCGAGTCGAGCTCGTCCAGCGGGGAGTCCAGCAGGTAGCAGGAGGACATCTGCGGGTGCCGGGTGCCGGAGTTGAAGAGCGTGGGGGAGGACGGCAGGTAGTCGAGGCGGCTCATCAGCCGGTACAGCGAGGCCACTTCCTCGACGGCCTGGACGCTGTCGTTCTCGGCGAGGCCGCAGGCCACGCGCAGCATGAAGAACTGCGGGGTCTCGACGACCCGGCGGGTGATCGGGTGCCGCAGCAGGTAGCGGCTGTGCAGGGTGCGCAGGCCGAAGAAGCCGAAGCGGTCGTCGGCGCCCTCCGCCAGGGTGTGCTCGACCAGCGCGTCCAGTCGGACCGCGTGGGCGGCCACGAACGCGGCGGTGCGGTCGGCGATCAGCCCCTCGCGGTGGCCGACCGCGACGGAGGCGGAGAACGAGGTGGCCCCCTGGCCGGCGGCCTCCTCGGCCACGGCCAGCGTCAGCAGCCGGGCGGCGAGCCGGGAGTACGCCGGGTCCTCGGAGATCAGCCCGGCCGCGGCCTCGGTGGCCAGCCCGCGCAGCTCGGCCTCGTCGGCGGCGGAGCTGCGGCCCCGCAGCGCGGAGGCGGCGACCCGGCCGGGGTCGGTGTCGGGCAGATCGGCCGTCAGTTCGGTGAGGGTGCGCAGCAGTGCGGCCCCGGGACCTTCGCCGGATCCATTCGGAGCCGTGGACGGAACGGACTCGGCGCGCGGTGCGGAAGGCGCGATGGTCACGGGGGGAGCTCTCCCTCTCTCGGCCCGGTCATCGGCAGGGCGGGAGGAGGGGAGCGCATGCGGGACTGGGCACGCGCAGGCCCGGACAGGGGGCAGCACGTGCACCGCATGGCGTCCACCGACCCAACCGCGAGGCCCGGACGTTCGGCACCCGGTTCGGTCGAGCCGGGCGCGCTGTCGGCAGGTCCTCGGACTTGCGGATGCACCGATCGGTGCACTTCATACCGTTGCGGGACAGTTCCGGATTCGCACCGGATTCCCCTGCGGCGACAGCAGGCATGAGCATACATGTGGGGGCGGTGCGTTGCCGCAACCCCCACATGTTGTGTCGCTCCCCGAGGGCGCAGGCCCGTACCAGGGCCTCGCCGGCGCCGTCTCCGCGCGCCGCCGCGGAGACCGCCGGCATCCGGAACTCCGCCTCGCCCGGGCCGGCGATGTCGCACAGCGGGCTGCCGGGAGGGGCGAAGGTCACGCCGCCGAGCACGGCGCCGTCGTACTCCGAGTGTGCGACGGGGCGGTGAGAAGGGCCGCCACGTCTCACGCCGGAAGGCGGGGGAGTGACGGCCCTCGTGGGCCGACCGGCCCAGGCCCACCGGCCCAGGCCCACCGGCCCAGGCCCACCGGCCCAGGTGCACCGGTTCAGCAGCAGCGGAACCCGTTGCGCGGGTCGGCCTCGCGGGCGTCCGTCCGGGCGCGCTCGAAGGCCCGGCGCGTCGGGACCGGGGCGTCCGGGTCGTGCGTACGGGCGTGGGCGACGTAGCGGTCGTACGCCGCCTCGCCCGAGAACTCCCGTACGAAGTACCGGGCCCGGCCCAGCGCGTGCCTCAGGCCGGTCACGCGGGCTCTCGCACGGGGTCCTTCGCGCGGCCCCCGCCCGAGTCGAGACCGGCGGCGGCGAGCTCCGCGCGCTCCTCGGCGGTGGCGATCAGCCCGGCCGGCGCGACGATCTTCGACTCGGTCCACGGGACCTCGGAGAGCTTCACCGAGGCCGGGTCGGAGACCGCCTTGAGGCAGGTCCGGGCCGCGTCCACCAGCACGATCACGATCAGCACGGCGAACAGCACCGACAGGACGCCGTCCACCGTGGCGTTGGTGACCACGGTGTGCATCTCGCCCATGGTCTTCGCGGGCGGCAGGACCTTGTCGGCGTCGATGCCGGCCTGGTACTTCTCGCGCTGGGCGAAGAAGCCGACCTTCACGTCGTCGGAGAAGATCTTCTGGTAGCTCGCGGTGAGGGTGACCGCCACGTCCCACGCCAGCGGTACGCCCGTCACCCAGGCCCACTTGAGCCGTCCCGACTTGATCAGCAGGGTGGTGCAGACGGCCAGGGCGACCGCGGCGAGCAGCTGGTTCGCGATGCCGAACAGCGGGAAGAGCTGGTTAATGCCGCCCAGCGGGTCCTTGACGCCGACCCACAGGAAGTAGCCCCAGCCGGCCACGACGACGGCGCTGGCCAGCCAGACGCCCGGCTTCCAGCTGACGTCCTTGAAGGACTTGTGCACGTTGCCGAGCGTGTCCTGGAGCATGAAGCGTCCGACCCGGGTGCCGGCGTCGACCGTGGTCAGGATGAACAGTGCCTCGAACATGATGGCGAAGTGGTACCAGAAGGCCTTCATGCCGGCGCCGCCGACGACGGCCGAGAAGATCTCCGACATCCCGAGCGCGAAGGTCGGCGCGCCGCCCGTACGGGACAGCAGGCTCGTCTCCTCGACGTCCTTCGCGGCCTGCGCGAGGGCCTCGGGGCTGATGGCGAAGCCGAAGTTCGTCACCGCCTGCGAGGCCGTCTCCACGGTGGTGCCGACGACGCCGGCGGGGGAGTTCACGGCGAAGAACAGGCCGGGCTCGATGATGCAGGCCGCGATCATCGCCATGATGGCGACGAAGGACTCGGTGAGCATGGCGCCGTAGCCGATGACCCGGACCTGGGTCTCCTTCTGGATCATCTTCGGGGTGGTCCCCGAGGCGACCAGCGAGTGGAACCCGGACAGTGCCCCGCACGCGATGGTGATGAAGACGAACGGGAACATCGAGCCGGCGAAGACCGGGCCGTCGCCACGGGCGGCGAAGTCGGTGACCGCGGGCATCTTCAGGGTGGGCATCGCCACGACCACGCCCAGGGCCAGCAGCGCGATCGTGCCGACCTTCATGAAGGTGGACAGGTAGTCGCGGGGCGCGAGCAGCATCCAGACGGGCAGTACCGAGGCGACGAAGCCGTACGCCACCATCCAGACGACGAGCGTCTCCTTCTCCAGGGTGAAGGTCCCGGCCAGCGAGGACTCGGCGACCCAGCCGCCCGCGACGATGGCGAGCAGCAGCAGCGCGACGCCTATGACGGAGACCTCGGTGACCCGTCCCGGCCGCAGCACGCGGAGGTAGAAGCCCATGAAGAGGGCGATGGGGATGGTCATGCCGATGGAGAAGACGCCCCAGGGGGAGTGCGCCAGGGCGTTGACGATGACGAGGGCCAACACGGCCAGCAGGATGATCATGATGACGAACACGGCGACCAGGGCGGCGGCTCCGCCCACGGGGCCGATCTCGTCCCGGGCCATCTGGCCGAGCGAGCGGCCGTCGCGCCGGGTGGAGAAGAAGAGGGTGACCATGTCCTGGACGGCGCCCGCGAAGATGACGCCCGCGACGATCCAGATGGTGCCCGGCAGATAGCCCATCTGCGCGGCGAGCACGGGTCCCACCAGCGGGCCGGCGCCGGCCACGGCGGCGAAGTGGTGTCCGAAGAGCACGCGCCGGTCGGTCGGGTGGAAGTCGACACCGTTGTCGAGGCGTTCGGCGGGGGTGGCCCGGGTCTTGTCCACCTTCAGGACGCGGCGGGCGATGAACCGCGCGTAGAAGCGGTACCCGATGGCGTACGAGCCCAGCGCGGCGGCCAGCAGCCAGGCGGCCGAGATCTCCTCGCCGCGCGAGAGGGCCAGCACGCCCCAGCCGAGGGCGCCGACGAGTCCGACGAGCACCCATACCGCGATGGACGCGGGGGAGGGCGAGCCCGGCCGGGTGCCCGGACCCGCCACGTCCCGTTCTGTACCTGTTGCTTCCGGTTCCGGCATGATTCTCGTCCCGTCGTCGATCATCTGCGTAAGCGCAGGGAATCTACGGGGGATTGCCCGGTGAACGTAAGACCCCGTCCGTATACCGGTACGTTCGGCGCCCCTCGGGCGGCGCCCTCAGACGGCGGGTCGCTTGAGGCGGGCGACGAACTTGTAGCGGTCGCCGCGGTACACCGACCGCACCCACTCCACCGGCTCGCCGTCGGCGTCCAGGGAGTGCCGGGAGAGCATCAGCATCGGAAGTCCGACGTCGGTGCCGAGCAGGCCGGCCTCGCGCGGGGTGGCGAGGGAGGTCTCGATGGTCTCCTCGGCCTCCGCGAGCCGCACGTCGTACACCTCGGCGAGGGCCGTGTAGAGGGAGGTGTACTTGACCAGCGAGCGGCGCAGTGCGGGGAAGCGCTTGGCCGAGAGGTGCGTGGTCTCGATGGCCATCGGCTCGCCGCTGGCCAGGCGCAGCCGCTCGATGCGCAGCACCCGCCCGCCCGTCGTGATCTTGAGGAGTCCGGCGAGGGTGTCGTCGGCCGTCACGTACCCGATGTCCAGCAGCTGGGAGGTAGGTTCCAGCCCCTGCGCCCGCATGTCCTCGGTGTACGAGGAGAGTTGGAGCGGCTGGGAGACCTTGGGCTTGGCGACGAAGGTCCCCTTGCCCTGGATCCGCTCCAGGCGGCCCTCGACGACGAGCTCCTGGAGGGCCTGCCGGACGGTGGTCCGGGAGGTGTCGAATTCGGCCGCGAGCGTGCGCTCGGGCGGTACCGGCGTGCCGGGCGGCAGGGTCTCGGTCATGTCGAGCAAGTGCCGCTTGAGTCGGTAGTACTTGGGTACACGTGCCGTGCGGGTGGCCGCCCCGCCTTCCGGCTCCGTGATCGCCCCTTCGGTGGCCATCGCCGCCCGCCTTCCCGACTCCAGTTTCGCTGCCGTCACCGGCTCCTCCGATATGTGCGGTCACATCGTGACACGTGCGGGGGGACAGGCCTTCTCTCCGCCCAGGTGTCGGTCCGATAACGGACCGAGCACCCGCTCATTAGACCCTTGACACCCCTAAAGGTCTAGGCCAAGCTCCAGCTGCTGGTCTAAACCAATATGGATCAGATCCCGGCCCCACGGGAGTACTTGGTGGTACGTCACCGCGGCGGGCGAGGGAAGTTGCAGGCAGCATCCCTGAGGAGGGTGGCGTGAAGCGCAAGCTCATCGCGGCGGTCAGTGTCGCGGGCATGATGGTCGGAGTCGCGGCGTGCGGCAACGGCGGCGGCGACGACAAGGGCAAGACCGACGCGGGCGGCGCGAAGGAGATCACCGTCTGGGTGATGGACGGTTCCGCCCCGAAGGCCTGGATCGACGAGGTCAACAAGGAGTTCTCGGCCAAGCACCCCGGTGTCACCGTCAAGGTCGAAGAGCAGAAGTGGAAGGGCATCCAGGAGAAGGTCACCACGGCCCTCTCCGAGGACACCCCGCCGGACGTCCTCGAGCTCGGCAACACCCAGACCGCCGGCTACGCGGTGACGGGCGGCCTCGCCGACCTGACCAAGGACAAGGCCAAGCTCGGCGCCGACGCCTGGCAGAAGAGCATGCTCGCCTCGGCCGAGGTCGACGGCAAGCTCTACTCCGCCCCCTGGTACGCCGCCAACCGCGTCGTGGTCTACGACAAGAAGGCCTACGCGAAGGCCGGCATCACCGCGCCGACCACCCGCGACGAGTGGGTCGCCGGCCTGGAGAAGCTGAAGGCCTCCGACCCCGCCTCGCAGCCGATCTACCTCCCCGGCCAGAGCTGGTACGTCCTCGCCGGCTTCATCTGGGACGAGGGCGGCGACCTCGCCGCCAAGGACGGCGACAAGTGGAAGGGCCAGCTGGGCACCCCGCAGGCCGCCTCCGCGATGGAGTTCTACAAGAAGCTCCAGTCGTTCTCCACCGCGCCCAAGGACAAGGACGAGGCCACCCCGCAGCAGTCCACCGACATCGTCCCCAAGGGCGGCGTCGCCTCCTGGATCGGTCTCGGCTGGGAGGCCGGCGGCGCCGAGAAGGCCCTGAAGGACGCGGGCAAGGAGGCCGACTTCGGCTACTTCCCGATCCCGGGCAAGACCGCCGACAAGTCCGGCACCGTCTTCCTCGGCGGCTCGAACCTCGCGGTCGCCGAGCGCTCCAAGAACAAGGACCTCGCCAAGGAGTGGCTCGCCCTCGCCGCCGGCAAGGACCAGATGACCAAGTACGCCGCCGAGACCAAGGGCGCGCTGCTCCCGAACCAGGCCGGCGCGAACTTCGCCGCCCCGGCGGGCTCCTTCGCCGAGGCCATGGCCAAGGCCGGCCTCAACGGCAAGATCACCCCGGTCACGGCCGGCTGGGCGAACGTCGAGACCGAGCCGAACCCCGTCAAGGAGTTCATGACCAAGGTCCTGAAGGGTGAGGACGCCGCCAAGGCGGGCGCGGACGCGGACAAGGAAATCGCGAGCCGCATCAACAAGTAGTCCCGCCCGGCAGTACCCGCAGGACCCAGCAGTGTGAACGCACCGGGGGGTGCGGCAGGCGCCCAGACGCCTGCCGCGCCCCCGGTCGCGCATTTGACTCCACAGTCAACCGCGAGGAAGCCAAGCCATGACCGTGCACTCCCAGGGAGCGACGACCAGCGCTCCACAGGACGCACCACCGAAGTCCGCCGGACGGCCGAAGGTGCCCACCGCCCCGACCGGCCCCAGCCATACGGCTCCTCGCGGCAGCAGGAGGCTTCCCTCGGGGTGGCTGCCCTACCTGCTGGTCGGGCCCGCGGTGCTCAGCCTCGCGTCCCTGCTGCTGTACCCGCTGATCAAGAACGTGATCCTGTCCTTCCAGGACATCAACAAGATCGAGTTCATCCAGCGGAAGTACCCGTTCGCGGGCCTGAGCAACTACACCGAGCTGCTCGGCGACTCGACCTTCTGGACCGTCGTCGTCCGCAGCTTCGCCTTCACCCTGGCGAACGTCGCGCTGATCATGCTGCTGGGCAGCCTGATCGGCATCCTGCTGAACAGGCTCGGCACCTGGATGCGCCTGGTCCTGTCGATGGCGCTGGTGATGGCCTGGGCCATGCCGATCGTCGCCTCCGTGCAGGTCTTCCAGTGGCTGTTCGACGAGCAGTTCGGCGTCATGAACTGGGTCATGCGCAGCGCCGGCTTCGCCGGCTACGACCAGCACAACTGGTTCGAGTCCGGGCTCTCCACCCTGACGATCATCACGATCCTGGTGGTCTGGGGCTCCATCCCCTTCGTGGCCCTCAACATGTACGCCGGACTGACCACGGTCAGCGGCGAGCTGTACGAGGCCGCCCGGATGGACGGGGCCAACGGCTGGCAGACCTTCTGGAAGATCGTCTTCCCGAACCTCAAGCCGTTCTTCCTCGTCACCACCTTCCTCGAGGTGATCTGGGTCTTCAAGGCCTTCACCCAGGTCTACGCGATGAACAAGGGAGGCCCCGACCGCGCCTCCGAGATCCTCCCGGTGTTCGCCTACGTCGAGGGCCAGAGCCAGGCCCACTACGGCCTCGCCGCCGCGATCTCCGTCCTGACGATCCTGATCCTCGTGATCGTCATGTCCTTCTACTTCCGCCTGATCCTGAAGCAGGAGGAGGAGCAGTGAGCACGAGCACCGCCCCGAAGCCCGCGCCGGCGACGCCCTCGGCGAAACCCGCGCAGCAGCTCCGCACCCGCCGCCCGGTCCGCCCCGCAGCCGTCGCCAAGAACGCCGGCGCACTGCTCCTGGCCCTGGTCTTCGTCTTCCCGGTCTACTGGATGTTCTCCTCGGCCCTCAAGCCGTCCAGCGAGATCCTCACCAAGGACCCCGTCTTCGTCTTCACCCCGACGCTGGACAACTTCACCAAGGCCACCGGCGTCGACCTCTTCTGGACGTACGTCACGAACAGCGTCCTGGTCACCGTCGGCGCCGTCCTGCTGGCCCTGCTCGTCGCGCTCGCCGCGAGCTTCGCCATCGCCCGGATGAGGTTCAAGGGCCGCAAGGGCCTCGTGCTGGCCGTGATGATGGCCCAGATGGCCCCCTGGGAGGTCATGGTCATCGCGATGTACATGATCGCCCGCGACAGCGAGATGCTGAACAGCCTCGCGCTGCTCACCGCGATCTACTTCGTGATGGTCCTCCCCTTCACCATCTGGACCCTGCGCGGCTTCATCGCGGCCGTCCCGGTGACCCTGGAGGAGGCCGCCCAGATCGACGGCTGCACCCGCGGCCAGGCCTTCCGCAAGGTGATCTTCCCGCTGCTGGCCCCCGGCCTGATGTCCACCTCGCTCTTCGGCTTCATCACCGCCTGGAACGAGTTCGCGATGGTCCTGATCCTGAACAAGGACAAGTCCGCGCAGACCCTGCCGCTGTGGCTGACCCAGTTCCAGACCGCCTTCGGCAACGACTGGGGCGCCACCATGGCCGCGTCCTCGGTCTTCGCGGTCCCGGTCCTGCTGATCTTCATCTTCCTCCAGCGCAAGGCCGTCGGCGGCATGACCGCCGGGGCCGTGAAGGGATAACGGCTGCCATGACTGTCCTTGCGCACCACACCGATACGGTGACCCGCGACGCGCTCGCCGTCCTCCAGCCCGGCTTCGAGGGCACCACCGCCCCGGCCTGGCTGCTCCGCCGGGTCTCCGAAGGCCTCACCGCCGTCGGCCTCTTCGGCCGCAACATCGCCTCGCCCGAGCAGCTCGCCGCGCTCACCGCGCGGCTGCGCGCCGAGCGCGACGAGGTCCTGGTCGCCATCGACGAGGAGGGCGGCGACGTCACCCGGCTGGAGGTCCGCGGCGGCTCTTCCTTCCCGGGGAACCTGGCCCTGGGCGCCGTCGACGACACCGACCTGACCCGCGCCGTCGCCCACGAGCTGGGACGCCGCCTCGCCGAGTGCGGGGTCAACCTCAACTGGGCTCCCTCCGCGGACGTCAACTCCAACCCGGACAACCCGGTGATCGGCGTACGGTCCTTCGGCGCCGACACCCACCTCGCCGCCCGGCACACCGCCGCCTACGTCGAGGGCCTCCAGGCCGCCGGCGTCGCCGCGTGCACCAAGCACTTCCCGGGCCACGGCGACACCAACGTGGACTCGCACCACGCCCTGCCGCGCATCGACGTGGACCTGGACACCCTCCAGGCCCGCGAGCTCGTGCCCTTCAAGGCGGCCATCGAGGCCGGCACCAGGGCCGTGATGAGCGCGCACATCCTGGTGCCCGCCCTGGACCCGACCCGCCCGGCCACGCTCAGCCCGCAGATCCTGACCGGGCTGCTGCGCAAGGAGCTCGGCTACGACGGGCTCATCGTCACCGACGGCATGGAGATGCACGCCATCGCCGGGACGTACGGCATCGAGCGGGGCTCGGTCCTGGCCATCGCGGCCGGCGCCGACGCCATCTGCGTGGGCGGGGGGCTGGCCGACGAGGCGACCGTGCTCCGGCTGCGCGACGCGCTGGTGGCCGCCGTACGCGAGGGAACCCTCCCGGAGGAGCGGCTCGCCGACGCCGCCGCCCGGGTCCGCGCGCTCGCGGAGTGGACCCGCGGCGCCCGTCCGGACGCGCGGCCGGAGGGGAGCCGCGCGTCCGGCATCGGCTTGACGGCGGCCCGCCGCGCGCTGCTTCTCACCGGCTCCGCGGCGCCGCTGACGGCCCCGTACGTGGCCACGCTGGCGCCCGTCGCGAACATCGCGGTGGGCGACGAGACCCCGTGGGGCGTGGCCGCCGAACTGGCCGCGCTGCTTCCGGGCACCGCCTCGGGCGTCTACCCGCAGGGCGCCGGCGCCGGGGACGTCCTGGCGGCCGCGGGGGACCGTACGGTCGTCGCGGTGGTCCGCGACGCCCACCGGCACCCGTGGATGACCGAGGCGCTCGACGCGCTGGTCGCGGCCCGCCCCGACACGGTGGTCGTCGAGATGGGCCTGCCGCGGGCCGAGCCGCGGGGGGCCCTGCACATCGCCACGCACGGCGCCTCGCGCGTCTGCGGCCGCGCCGCCGCGGAGGTCATCGCCGGCGTCTAGTCGCCGCGACCCGGTGGCCCTTGCCGGCCACAGCACCTGCCGCCGCAGACCCGGAGCCGGGCACCCGTACGGGGGTTGCCCGGCTCCGTCGTGCCCGGGGGCCGCGGAGCCCGCACGGGCTCCCGGGGCGTAGCGGGGCGGCTCCCGGGGTACGGGCGTACGCGAAAGGCCGGGCCCTCCTGACGGGAGCCCGGCCTTTCGCGTGCGTGCGGGGGATGCGCCCTACAGGCCCTGCCACTCGGGCTTGTTGGCGTAGGTGTGGCGGAAGTAGTCCGCCAGCTTCAGCTTCGAGGCGGCGGCCTCGTCCACGACGACGGTCGCGTGCCGGTGCAGCTGCAGCGCGGAGGCCGGGACCAGCGCGGACAGCGGGCCCTCGACGGTCTGCGCGACGGCCTCGGCCTTGCCCTCGCCGGTGGCCAGCAGGACCAGGTGGCGGGCGTCGAGGATGGTGCCGATGCCCTGGGTGATGACGTGGTGCGGCACCTGCTCCAGGTCGTTGTCGAAGAAGCGCGCGTTGTCCACGCGGGTCTGCTCCGTCAGCGTCTTGATACGGGTGCGGGAGGCCAGCGAGGAGCAGGGCTCGTTGAAGCCGATGTGGCCGTCGGTGCCGATGCCCAGCAGCTGGAGGTCGACGCCGCCGGCGGCGGCCAGGGCCAGGTCGTAGGCCTCGCAGGCGCCGACGACGTCCTCGGCGGAGCCGTCGGGGCCGATGAAGGAGGCCTCGGACAGGCCGAGCGGTTCGACGACCTCGCGGAGCACGACCGCCCGGTAGGACTCGGGGTGGCCGGCCGGCAGGCCGACGTACTCGTCGAGCTGGCAGATCCGCGCCCGGGAGGCGTCGACCAGGCCCGCCCTCACCTTGGCGGCGAGGGCCTCGTAGACGGGCAGCGGGGTAGAGCCGGTCGCCACGCCGAGCAGGGCGTCGGGCTTGCGGCGGACCAGGGCGGCCATGGCCTCCGCGATGAGCTCGCCGCCTGCCTTGGCGTCCGGGACGATGACAACTTCCACGCGGGGCCTGCCGATCTGAGAGGGGTCTGAGCGTCTTGTGGTATAGACCAATCTAGCAGAAACGGGCCCCCTGCGCCCGGGTCCGCGCCCCTTTCCATGGTGGTCCGTTTCCCCCGTCCCGGCCTGCTGGGGGCCGGGCGCACCACCGCCGCGCAAGGGGGCCCGTACGCCCCGGGAGGAGCCCGTGCGGGCGCGGCGGGGCGGGCCCGGAGCGGGCGGCGGGGCGTGGACGCGCGGCGGTGCGGGGGAGTCCGTGCGGGGGAGGCCGGCAGCCGCGCGGCGGGCGACAGGGCGCCCCGACGGGCTACAGGACGACTCGGGATGAAGGCGGGGCGCGGGCCCGCGGGGTCCGGCCCCGAGGGCCGCGACGCTGTTCCTCTGGGCCACGGTGCAGGACGGGACCCTCAGCCCATCCGGCACCGTAGCCCGGAGTACTTACGGCCGACGGGTGTGCGGTTCCCGACGGCCGGTGGGAGGTGCCTGCGCGGTCAGGGCAGAGCGCGCGGCTTACCTCGTCCGTCCTCCTGTGCGGGGAGGGCGGAGGCTCGGCCAATTGTGGACTAGACCATTCTCTTCTGTCCATCCAATGACGGCACCTCGAATACCGTCACTTCCTCCAACAGTACGCCGCCGTGGTGCCCCGTGGGTACTCCCGCGCATTCCCGTGGGGAAAGTCATGGGCCGTACCCGGGGTACGCTCGCCACGTGCCCTCCATGAACGACCTCGTACGCCAGCACACCGCTCTCGGTGAAACCGACCTGGAGTGGCTCCACCTGCTGGTCTCGGAGTGGCAGCTGCTCTCCGACCTGTCCTTCGCCGACCTCGTGCTGTGGGTGCCCACCCTCGACGGCAGCCGGTACGTCTCCGTGGCCCAGATGCGCCCGAACACCGGCCCCACCTCCTACCAGGACGACATGGTCGGGCACCTGATCCCGCGCGGCCGCCGCCCGCTGCTCGACGCCGCCCTCGACGAGGGCCGGATCGTGCGCGAGGGCGACCCGGAGTGGCGCGAGGAGGTGCCGGTCCGCGTCGAGTCCATCCCCGTCCGGCGCGAGGGCCGGGTGCTCGGAGTGATCGCACGCAACACCAACCTGCTCACTGTGCGTACACCGAGCCGGCTGGAGCTGACCTACCTCCAGTCCGCCTCCGACCTGGCCCAGATGATCGCGGCGGGCTCCTTCCCGTTCCCCGGTCAGCAGGTCGACATGGATGCCTCCCCGCGCGTCGGGGACGGCCTGATCCGGCTCGACGCCGACGGCGTGGTGACCTACGCCTCCCCGAACGCGCTCTCCGCCTACCACCGGCTCGGCCTCGCCTCCGACCTCGTGGGCCAGCACCTGGGCGACACCACCACCGAACTCGCCCCCTCGCGCGGCCCGGTGGACGAGGCCCTGGTCAAACTCGCCAGCGGCTGGGCCCCCCGGGAGACCGAGGTCGAGGGCAACGGCGGGGTCATCCAGCTGCGCGCGATCCCGCTCAAGCCGAAGGGGACCCGCATCGGCTCCCTGGTGCTGTGCCGCGACGTGACGGAACTGCGCCGTCGCGAACGTGAATTGATCACCAAGGACGCGACCATCCGGGAGATCCACCACCGGGTGAAGAACAACCTCCAGACGGTGGCGGCCCTCTTGCGGCTCCAGTCCCGCCGGATGGATTCGCCGCAGGGCCGCGAGGCGCTCAACGAAGCCGTGCGCCGCGTCGGTTCGATCGCGATCGTGCACGAGACGCTGTCTCAGAACCTGGACGAGCGGGTCGAGTTCGACGAGATCGCCGACCGGGTGATCGCGATGGTCGCGGAGATCTCCCCCGGCCGGGTCGAGTGCCGGCGGACCGGGCGCTTCGGAATCCTGGACGCGGAGGTCGCCACCCCGCTGGCGATGGTGCTCACCGAGATCCTGCAGAACGCCCTGGAGCACGCCTTCACTCACGGGGAGGGCGGCACCGTGGAGGTGTACGCGACCCGCACCGGGGTCGGCCGGACGGACGGGCGGCTGCTGATCACGGTGCTCGACGACGGCTGCGGCCTGCCCGAGGGTTTCGACCCCCAGCGGGCCGGCAATCTCGGACTCCAGATCGTACGGACCCTCGTGGAGGGCGAACTCGGAGGCGTGTTCGACATGCTCCGGGCCGAGCCGCGCGGCACCAAGGTCGTGCTCGACATACCGTCCAGCCCGCAGAAGTAGCCGTGCGGGCGTCACTCAGCGTGACGCCCCGGGTCGCGTACGTACCTCCGCGCGGAGCCGACCCCGGACAGCACTGAGCCCCGAACCGTGGGGCACCCCCTGTGAAAACTGGGGGCGGATCCCGGTCCGGGGCCCAAGAGCACGTTGCCAAGCGCTTATACGGGTACTACGCGCTGCGCGTCGAGGCTCGAAAGTCGTTGTCAGGCGCTGGCGTTGCGCGCCCGGTTGCGAGCGGCGCGGCGCTTCATCGCGCGGCGCTCGTCCTCGCTGAGACCGCCCCAGACGCCGGAGTCCTGACCGGACTCGAGCGCCCACTGCAGGCACTGCTCCATGACGGGGCAACGGCGGCAGACGGCCTTGGCTTCCTCGATCTGCAGCAGCGCAGGACCGGTGTTGCCGATGGGGAAGAAGAGTTCCGGGTCTTCCTCACGACAAACGGCGTTGTGACGCCAGTCCATGGCTGCTCCATCTCCTTGTATTACCGGCAGGTTGCTTGTGAATGTGAACGCTTTCACGAATCCCCCCGTGAGGGAAGGGCGACCGCCCGGTTGCCCGGGTGGGCTCTGGAGATTCGTGGAGGGGTTCTGGCGGTCTGTGCGGGTGCCGGTTCTGCGGGCTGTCCCGACCGCCATGTAGAGATTCGCAAACCTCGGACGGGGATACAACCCCTTCCGGAAAGTTTTTTTTGATTCGTCGGTGTCTACTAGGTCACAGCCCTAGTTCCTAGGGGTGGACCAGCGTGTAAACGTTCGAGTGAAAGGACTTTTGGCCCTTCCACTCACACAATCACACGCAGTGCACGGCGTACGCCTGTGAACCGAACGCTGGTGCGCAGACCGAGGTGGTCTCCGTCCATCTGGAACGGGAGGGGAACCTTGGAATGCAAGGTGAAGTCGGTCAGATCGTGCAGAGACACCGCGTGCTTGCCGTGCGGACCCCGCTCAGGTGTCGAGGTCAGGAGCTGTGTCGCGTACCGGGCGACCGCCGGAGTTGACAAACGGTTGAGCGCCAATACGTCAAGCGCGGTATCGAACGACGCCTCCGGCGAGGCGTACAGCGGACGATTGCCCAGATACGTCCAGGGCGAGGTGTTGCACACTATCGACAGCACCAAGTCCGTCACCGGATCCGCGCCGGGGCGCTCAAGGGTGACCGTGCCCTGCCGCCGGTGCGGTTCCTCCAGGAACTGGCGCAGCAGCTGTCGTACGTACAGGGCGTGGGTCGAACGTTTGCCGCGCTCGCGCTGCTGTTCGACCCGCCCCACCACGCCCGCGTCGAAGCCGAAGCCCGCGCAGAAGGTGAACCAGCGGGCCGGAACGGACTCGTCCTCGGTGCCGGGGGTGCCGGCCGCCAGACCGAGGCCCACCGTCCGCTCCCGCTGCTCGCGCAGGGCGTCCAGCAGGGCGCCGGTCGCCTCCACCGCGTCGTTGGGCAGCCCCAGGGCCCGCGCGAACACGTTGGTCGAACCGCCGGGGACCACCGCCAGCCGGGGCAGCCGGTCCGGATCGGGTCCGTTGTGCAGCAGTCCGTTGACCACCTCGTTGACCGTGCCGTCGCCGCCCAGGGCGACGACGAGGTCCATGCCGCTCTCGGCGGCCCTGCGGCCCAGGTCCCGCGCGTGCCCCCGGTACTCGGTGGTCACCGCCTCCAGCTTCATCTCGCTGGCCAGGGCGTGGGTCAGGACGTCACGCGTGCGCGCACTGGTCGTCGTCGCTGCTGGGTTGGCCACGAGAAGTGCACGCATGAGCGCCAGACTACCCACCCCGTCACATGCCGACCCTACTGGCCGTCCCCTCCGGGCCCCCGGTGCGCGCGGCTACCCTGCTGGGGTGAGCAAGAAGCAGCCCTCGAAGGCCCCCGCACCCGCCCCCGCACGCTCCGCGGCCGAGCCGCAGGCGGCCCGGTCCGCCGCCGGGGCCCGCGTACTGCCCCGCCGGCTGACCGCCGCCGCCGTGCTCACCGCCCTGGAGGGCCTGGCACTGGCCGGGCTCGGTGTCTACATGCTGTGCGTGGGGATCGCCGGGGACCCCGACTCGCCGCAACAGGCCGAAACGGGCGGGATCACCCTGCTCGCGCTCGCCGCGCTCCCGCTGCTGGCGGCCCGCGGGCTGCGGCTGGGCCGCCGCTGGAGCCGCGGGCCGGCGCTGATCACCCAGCTGATGGCCCTGCCGGTGGCCTGGACCCTCTACACCGCGGGCGGCGCGATGACCGCCGCGGCCGTGGCCCTCGCGGCGGCCGCCGTGGCCGTCGCCGTACTGCTGGTGAACCCGACGGCCACCGAGGCCCTCGGGATCGGGCCCCGCGAAGAGGCCCGATGACCCGTTCGGACCCCTGAGCCGGGGTCACTCCTCGACGAGGAGCTTCTCGCGGAGCTGGGCCAGGGTGCGGGCCAGCAGGCGGGAGACGTGCATCTGGGAGATGCCGACCTCCTGGGCGATCTGCGACTGCGTCATGTTGCCGAAGAAGCGGAGCAGCAGGATGCGCTTCTCCCTCGGCGGCAGCCCCTCCAGCAGCGGCTTGAGGGACTCGCGGTACTCGACGCCCTCCAGGGCCTCGTCCTCCGCGCCCAGGGTGTCCGCGACCGCCGGCGACTCGTCGTCGGTGTCCGGGACGTCCAGCGAGAGCGTGCTGTAGGCATTGGCCGATTCCAGCCCCTCCAGCACCTCCTCCTCGGAGATCCCCAGCCGCTCGGCCAGTTCGTGCACCGTCGGGGAGCGGCCGTGCTGCTGCGACAGCTCGGCGGTGGCCGTGGTCAGGGAGAGCCGCAGCTCCTGCAGGCGCCGGGGCACCCGCACCGCCCAGCCCTTGTCGCGGAAGTGCCGCTTGATCTCGCCGACCACCGTGGGCGTGGCGTACGTGGAGAACTCGACCCCGCGGTCCGGGTCGAACCGGTCCACGGACTTGATGAGCCCGATCGTCGCGACCTGCGTCAGGTCGTCGAGCGGTTCGCCGCGGTTGCGGAACCGCCGTGCCAGGTGCTCCACGAGCGGCAGGTGCATCCGCACGAGGCGGTTGCGCAGCTCCGCCTTCTGCGGCGAACCCTCCGGCAGCGCCCGCAGCTCGATGAACAGGGCCCGCGCGCCGCTGCGGTCGCGCGGGTCCGGCAGGGCCGGCGCCACCGCGAACACCGGTGCCGGCACGGCCGGGGCCTCCGGGGCCGCGGCAGCGCCCTCCGGTGGCCGGGATGGCTGTGGTTCTTCGTGCTGGTTGTCGCTCACAGGGCCCGCCCGTCGCTCCGCCGAGTCCAAAAAGCCGTCTTCCGCATCGGTGTCGGCCGGGTGCGGCCGGGCGTGCTGCTGCTCCGGGATGCCGCCGTCGACCTCGTGCCGTACCCGGGGCCGATCCCCGCCCCGCACCGGGACCTCCCCGCCGCTCACGCCGGGCCTGGTCCTGCGCCGCGCTGTTTGTAGAGGCTGATGCTCACTGTCCGGTCCTCCTCGACCGTGGCCTCGACCTTGCCGGCGAGTGCCGACAGGACCGTCCACGCGAACGTATCGCGCTCGGGGGCGCGTCCGTCCGTCGTGGGCGCCGACACGGTCACTTCCAGCGAATCGTCGATCAGCCGGAAGACGCAGCTGAGGACGGAGCCGGGCACGGCCTGCTGGAGCAGGATCGCGCAGGCTTCGTCCACCGCGATGCGGAGGTCCTCGATCTCGTCGAGGGTGAAGTCCAAACGTGCCGCGAGGCCGGCCGTGGCCGTTCGCAGCACCGACAGGTAGGCACCCGCAGCGGGCAGCCGGACTTCCACGAAGTCCTGGGTCCCGGGCTCGCCTGCGATCTGGGACACCCTCACCTCCAAGGTGGTACGAGCTCTGTTCGCCGGTGACGCTATCGCGATCCGGGCGATCGTGTCGCGGCACCCCTCGTGGCACCCGCTGGGAGCACCCCCGTCCACGGCCGGTGACTGATGGTAAGTCCACGGGTACGCACAGTGGCTAGGGGTCTGCGGGGTCAAATCGGGGGAACCGGCGGAGGGTTGACCTACCCCGGCTCAGACGATCGAACCGTCGACAAAACACCATCGCCAGGTCTCGCCGGGCTCGAAGCTGCGCATCACCGGATGGCCGGTCTCCTTGTGGTGCGCCGTGGCGTGCCGGTGGGGGGAGGAATCGCAGCAGCCCACGTGGCCGCAGCCCAGGCAGATCCGCAGATGCACGGGATGGCTGCCGAGCTCCAGACATTCGGGGCAGGTCGGGGCGGACGGGGCGGGCTCGGGGCGCGGCAGTTCGGCAACGTGGGTGCACTCGCTCATGATGGCCAGCGTACGACGAGGGCGTGCCCGCGCGACGGATGAGGATGGATCTTCGATGGAGGTATTGCCGCTGGTGGCGCTGGTCGCCGGCAGTGCGGTCGTCGCGGGGCTCGCCCGCCGGACCACGGTGCCCGCCCCGCTGCTGCTGGTCGCCGCGGGCCTGGTGGCCGCGTACGTCCCGGGCGTGCCGCCGTACGCCCTCGACCCGCACATCGTCCTGCCGCTGCTGCTCCCGCCGCTGCTGCACACGGCCGCGGTGGACAGCTCGTACCTCGACCTGAGGGCCAACGTCCGGCCCATCGCCCTGCTGTCCGTGGGGTACGTCCTCTTCGCGACGCTCGCCGTGGGGTACGTGACGTACCTGCTGGTGCCGGGGCTGTCGCTGCCGGTGGCCCTGGTGCTGGGGGCGGTGATCGCCCCGCCGGACGCCGTCGCCGCCACCGCGATCGCCCGCAAGCTCGGGCTGCCCAACCGGATCACGACCATCCTCCAGGGCGAGTCCCTGGTGAACGACGCCACCGCCATCACCGCCTACAAGGTGGCCCTCGCGGCCGCGGTCGGGGTGAGCGCCGGCTGGGCGGGCGGGATCGCGGAGTTCCTGCTGGCCTCGGTGGGCGGGGTCGGCGTCGGCCTGCTGCTGATGGTGCCGATCCACCAGCTGCGCACGCGGCTGAAAGAGCCGCTGCTCCAGAACACGCTGTCCCTGCTGATCCCCTTCGTGGCGTACGCGGCGGCCGAGCGGGTGCACGCCTCGGGCGTGCTCGCCGTGGTCGTGGTGGCCCTGTACCTCGGACACCGCAACTGGCAGGTCGACTTCGCCACCCGGCTCCAGGAGGAGGCGGTGTGGAAGGTGGTCGCCTTCGTCCTGGAGTCGGTGGTCTTCGCACTGATCGGACTCCAGCTGCCGGTGGTCCTCAGGGGCCTGTCGGAGTACGAGGGCCTGCAGGCGGCCTGGTACGCGGTCGCGGTCTTCCTGGCGGTGGTGGCGGCCCGCTTCCTGTGGGTCTTCCCGGCGACCTTCGTGCCGAGGTGGGTCTCGGAGCGGGTCCGGACCCGGGAGCCGGACACCACCTGGAAGGCGCCGCTGGTGGTGGGCTGGGCCGGGATGCGCGGGGTGGTCTCGCTGGCGATCGCCTTCTCCGTGCCGATGGGCGTACCGCACCGGAACCTGATCCTCTTCCTGACCTTCACGACCGTCATCGGCACGCTGGTGGTGCAGGGGCTGACGCTGCCGCCGCTGATCCGGCTGCTGCGGCTGCCGCCGAAGGACCTGCACGCCGAGACGCTGGCCGAGGCCCAGGCGCAGAGCGAGGCATCGCGGGCGGCGGAGGAGCGGTTGGCGGAGCTGCTGGAGGACGACGCGAACAGCAGCCTGCCGCCGCCGCTCGCCGACCGGCTGCGCACGGTCCTGGAGCGGCGCCGCAACGCGGTGTGGGAGCGGCTCGGCGAGGTCAACGCGGTCACCGGCGAATCAGCGGACGACGTCTACCGGCGGCTCGCCCGCGAGATGATCGAGGCCGAGCGGGAGGTGTTCGTGGACCTGCGCGACCAGCGGCGGATCGACGACGAGATGCTGCGGGCCCTGCTGCGCCGCCTGGACCTGGAAGAGGCCGCGGCCTACCGCGAGGAGTCGGGCTGATCCCCCGGACGGGGGCGGGCGGAGCCGCGCGGCGGGCCCGGCCCTACGGCCTGCCCGTGACGACTGCGGCGAGGGCGGTGCCCGGGGGGAAGGCGCCGGCGGCGGTGAGCTCGGTCAGGGCCCACAGCAGCTTGGCCACGTAGATCCGCTCCACCGGGAGGCCGTGGCGGTCCTCGAAATCGGCCGCGAAGGCGTCCAGGGCGGCCGGTACGCGGGCGTAGCCGCCGTGGTGGAAGTCCTCGGCCAGCGTCCAGTCGCCGACCGGGGCGCCGAAGGCCCGCGCCTGGAGGGAACGTATCTCCGCGTCCAGGAAGCCACCCGCCAGGACCGGCACGCCCAGCGCCCGCTGTCCCGTGGCGAGTCCGGCGGCCAGTCCCGCCAGGGTGCCGCCGGTGCCGCAGGCGACCGCGACCACGTCCGCTGCGCCGCGGAGCTCGCGGCCCAGCTCGGCGCAGCCGTGCAGCGCGAGGGCGTTGCTGCCGCCCTCCGGGACCACGTAGGCGTCCTCGGCCCCGGCCGCCTCCAGCAGCCGGGCGAGCGTACGGGGCTCGGCCTTGCGCCGGTAGTCGGCGCGGGAGGCGAAGTGGAACCGCATGCCGTCGGCCGCGCAGCGTTCGAGGGAGTCGTTGAGCGGCCGGCCGGCGAGCTCGTCGCCGCGCACGACGCCGACGGTCTCCAGCCCCAGCAGCCGTCCGGCGGCCGCGGTGGCGCGCAGGTGGTTCGAGTAGGCCCCGCCGAAGGTGGCGAGGGCCCCCCGCCCGTCCTCCAGGGCCGCCCGGAGGTTCGGCGCGAGCTTGCGCCACTTGTTCCCGGGCAGCTCCGGATGCACGAGGTCGTCCCGCTTGAGCATCAGCCGGACGCCGTGCGCGGCGAACCGCTCGTCCGCCGCCTCCACCAGCGGGGAGGGCGGGCGGGGGCGCAGCTCGGGATGGTCGACACGGCTCACCCGCCCATTGTGCGGGCCGCGGCCCGCGGGGGCCGCGGGAGCGGGGTCGCCGTGTGCCCCTCCCCTCCGGTGGGCCCGGGGCGGTCATTTCAGGCGGGTCGTGACGCGGTCGCGGAGGGACGCCATCGTGAAGCCTCTGGGGTCGACCTTGCCCGGTTGCCATTCGAGGTGGCCGATCACCGAGCGGGCCGTCCAGCCGTGGGCGCGGCAGACGGCCGCCGCGGTGCGGGCGATGGCGTCGAGCTGCGCCGCCGGCCAGGGATCCTCGCCGTCGCCGAGGTTCTCGCACTCGAAGCCGTAGAAGTGGCGGTTGCCGTCTGTGTTCGCCTCGTGGTCCGGGGGGAGGCGCTTCTCCGCGATGACCGCTGCCAGGACGTCGGAGTCGCCGGAGCCCGCGTGGTTGGCGCGGCCGTAGCCGACCAGGTGGACCCGGCCGTCCTTGGCGATCACGCCGTGGCAGAGCGGGCCGGGGAGGTCGGGGCGGCCGTCGCGGCAGAGCGCCACGGTCCGTGCGGTGCCGCGGGTGACGGTGTGGTGGATCATCACCCCGTGCACCGGGCCCCAGGGGCCCTTGTGGTTGCGGTTGTGGGTGCGCCAGGCGCCGACTTGGACGACGGTCAGGCCCTCGGCGCGCAGGGAGGTGAGGAATCGGTCCGCGGACATGGGTGCGGCCATGGCCGCCTCCTTCGTGCGGTGCGCGGTCGGGCACCCTGTGTGGCCGATCCGTCACCCTCCGGTTTAGTGGAGGCGCATCCTCCGCGGCTAGTGCGTTCGTACGGCGTGCGATCCGATCCGGACACGGCCGGATCGGACCAGGCGCACCGGGCGTCACGCGGGGGCGAGGCGGAGGGCCCGGTGGCCGGCCCGCAGGGCGCGGCCGGCCGGGCTCCGGTCGCTGTGCAGGGCGGCAGTGCGCGCAGGCGGCCCCGCGATCAGGTGATGGCCGGAACCGGGGGGTTGCCGGGTCGCAGGATGCGGGAGTCGGCCCAAGAGGATGCCCGGCACTCGTACGGAGTAGTCCCACCCTTTTGTGTAATGGTCCCACCACGGTCCGTACTGAAAGGCTGCGTCCCGCAGATCCATGGAGTGATCGAAAGGGATATACATGTCGGTCCAGGCAGGTTCCGAATCCGAGACCCAGGCACCCCAGCGCAGTCTTGGGACATCGGCCGCGCGGAACTTGGCAACCACGACCAAATCCGCGCCGCAGATGCAGGAGATCACCTCGCGGTGGCTCCTGAAGATGCTCCCGTGGGTCTCGGTGCAGGGCGGCACGTACCGCGTCAACCGCCGGCTGAGCTACTCGGTCGGTGACGGGCGCGTCGAGTTCATCAAGACCGGGACCCAGGTCCAGGTCATCCCCGCGGAGCTCGGCGAGCTCCCGCTGCTGCGCGAGTACGAGGACCTCGACGCCCTCGGCGAGCTCGCCCAGCGGTGCCAGCAGATCGACTTCGAGGCCGGCCAGGAGCTCACCTCCTTCGGCAGCCCCTCCGACAAGGTGTTCCTGCTCGCCCACGGCCGCATCGACCAGGTCGGCCCGGGCCCCTACGGCGAGGACGCCGTCCTGCGGACCGTCGCCGACGGCGCCTACTTCGGCGAGGACTCCCTGGTCGACCAGGAGGCCATCTGGGAGTACACGGCCCGCGCCGCGACCTCCGGCACCGCGCTCGTCCTGTCCCGGCAGGACTTCCAGCTGCTCGCCGACCGCGTCGACTCGCTGCGCGCGCACATCGAGGAGGTGCGGACGCAGCCCGCCCAGCGGACCAACAAGTACGGTGAGGCCGCGATCGACCTCTCGGCCGGCCATCAGGGCGAGGCCGTCCTCCCCGGCACCTTCGTGGACTACGACGCCCACCCGCGCGAGTACGAACTCTCCATCGCGCAAACGGTTCTGCGCGTCCACACCCGCGTCGCCGACCTGTACAACCAGCCGATGAACCAGACCGAGCAGCAGTTGCGGCTCACGGTCGAGGCGCTGCGCGAGCGCCAGGAGCACGAGATGCTCAACAACCGCGACTTCGGCCTGCTCCACAACGCCGACTACGACCAGCGCATCCAGCCCCACGACGGCGCGCCCAGCCCCGACGACATGGACCAGCTGCTCAGCATGCGGCGCGGCTCCAAGTTCTTCCTCGCGCACCCCAAGGCCATCGCCGCCTTCGGCCGCGAGTGCAACCGGCGCGGCCTGTACCCGGAGTCGGTGGACATCGGCGGCAACCGCGTCCCGGCCTGGCGCGGGGTGCCGATCTTCCCCAGCAACAAGATCCCGATCAGCGACGCCCGCACCACGTCCATCCTGTGCATGCGCACGGGCGAGGACGAGCAGGGCGTGATCGGCCTGCACCAGCCGGGCATCCCCGACGAGATCGAGCCGAGCACGTCGGTCCGCTTCATGGGGATCAGCGAGCAGGCGATCATCTCCTACCTGGTCACCGCGTACTTCTCCGCCGCGGTGCTGGTGCCGGACGCACTCGGCGTACTGGAGAACGTCGAGATCGGCCGCTGGCGCTGAGCGCGGTGAAGGCCGTCGCGACCGGCGAGGGCCAAGAGGCGGCGGCCCTCCTGGAACGGACGAGAGAGGCGGTCGACCCGGAGCTGCGCCGGACGATCGAGACCCTCCCCGGTCCGATGCGGCGCGTGGCCATGTACCACTTCGGCTGGGAGCACGCGGACGGAAGCCCTGCCGCGGGCACCGCGGGCAAGGCCATCCGTCCGGCCCTGGTGCTGGCGTCCGCCCGGGCCCTGCAGGGCCCGGACGGACGGGTGGACCATGCCGTGCGGGCGGCGGCGGCCGTGGAGCTGGCGCACAACTTCACGCTGCTGCACGACGACGTCATCGACAAGGACGCCCGCAGGCGCGGCCGGGCCACCGCCTGGACCGTCTTCGGGACCCCGGACGCGATCATCGCGGGCGACGCCATGATGGCGCTCGCCCTGCGACTGCTCGCCGAGGACCCGCACCCGGCCTCGGCGGCGGCCTCGGCCCGGCTCGCGGCCTGTGTCATCGAGCTGTGCGCGGGCCAGCAGGCGGACTGCGCCTTCGAGCAGCGGCCGCACGTCCCGCTCGACGAATGCCTGACCATGGCCACAGCCAAGACCGGAGCCCTGCTGGGCTGCGCGTGCGCACTGGGCGCGCTGTACGCCGGAGCCGGGCCGGACGAGGTCGACGCCATGGACGCCTTCGGCCGGGAGGCCGGGCTGGCCTTCCAGCTGATCGACGACCTGATCGGCATCTGGGGGGATCCGGGGCACACCGGCAAGCCGGCCGGGGCGGACCTGCTCGCCCGCAAGAAGTCCCTCCCGGTGGTGGCCGCCCTGACCTCGGGCACCACCGCGGGGGAGGAGCTGGCCGCGCTGTACGCGGGCCCCATGACCGGGGACGACGTGCTCAGGGCGGCCGAAGCGGTGGACCGCGCCGGCGGGCGGGACTGGGCGCAGGCCCATGCCGCCGACCGGATGGGCCGGGCGGTGCAGCAGCTGTCCCGGGCCGTTCCGGACCTGGGGGCGGCCGGCGGACTGCTGGCGCTGGCGGAGTTCGTGACGCGCCGTACGAAGTGACCTGGACGAAGTGACCTGCGCGCAGCGACCTCGTACGGGGCCGGGGCCGCTCCGCACGGCGCGACGACGGGGGGAGGCCTGTTCCGGCACCGGATGGTGCCGGAACAGGCCTTTCCGCATGTGGGGGCCAACTCTAGGATCGCTCACGGCCGTTGACGCGTGAGTGAAGGGTGGGACCAGTGGCGCTGGAGATACGTCAGGCTGATCAGTCGGACCGTGACGCGGTGGCGCAGCTGCTCGACGAGGCGTTCCGGAACGACCCCGTGAGCAGCTGGGTCTTCCCGGATCCGGAGCACCGGGCCGCGGTGCACGGGAAGTTCCTGGGCGTGTTCGTGGACGTGGCGCTCGCCGAGGGGCGGATCGACTACGCGGTGGACGGCTCGGCGGCCGCCCTGTGGCTGCGGGTGCCGGCGGGCGAGCCGGAGGGCGGGGACGAGATCCCGGCGAAGATGCGGGCCGTCGCGGACCCCGACAACGAGCGCTGCGAACTGGTGGGCCGCCTCACGGGCGAGGTGCACCCCACGTCGGAGGAGCACGAGTACCTCCTGATGATCGCGGTCGCCCCGGGCCGGCAGGGGGAGGGGCTGGGGGCCGAGTTGATGCGGCCGGTGCTGGAACGGTGCGACCGGGAGGGCGTGCCGGCGTACCTGGAGGCGAGCAGCGAGCGCAGCAAGGGCCTGTACGAGCGGCTCGGCTGGGAGTTCACGGGCGAGGCGGTGCGGCTGCCGGACGGACCGCTGATGTGGCCGATGTGGCGCAAGCCGCGGGGGTGACCGCGGGGTGACCGAAGGGGTGCGGAGCGGCTTCCGCAGAGGGGTGCCGGAGGAGGGCGCCGGAGAAGGGTGTCGGAGAAGGGTGTCGGGAACAGGGCTTCCGCATAAGGGCTTGGCTGACTACTTCACTTGAAGTACTTTGGTCGACGTGCCCCGGTGCGGTGGCGCTGTCCGACGGAAGAGAATCGCTTGCGCAAGCTCACGTACTTCATCGCCACCACGGTCGACGGCTTCATCGGAGCCCCCGACGGCGACGCCGACTTCCTCCACGGCCTCCTCGACGCGGAGTTCATCGGCCACCTGACGGCCGAGTACCCGGAGACGGTCTCCTCCCAGGGCCGTGTCCAGCTGGGGATCGAGGACCTCCCGCCCCGGCGCTTCGACGCGGTCGTCATGGGCCGCAACACCTATGAGCCGGGGCTGAAGGCGGGCATGACCAGCCCCTACGGCCACCTGCGCGAGCAGTACGTCGTCTCGCGCTCCCTCACGGCCGCGCCCGACCCGGCGGTCAGGCTGATCAGCGGGGACGTCGTCGCGGCGGTCCGCGGGCTGAAGGCCCGGGACGGGCTCGGCATCTGGCTGTGCGGCGGCGCCGACCTCGCGGGACAGCTCGCCGAGGAGATCGACGAGTACATCGTCAAGACCTACCCGGTCGTCGTGGGCAGCGGCATGCCGATGTCCCGGGCGGGCTTCGGGGTGCGCCCCCTGGAGTTGACCGGCTGCACCGTCCTGGGCGGCGGTCAGGTCATCACCTCGTACGACGTCACACGCTGACCGGCCGCACGCACGGAACCGGCCTACCGTGCAGGCACGGCCGGCGGACAGCACGAGCGGCAGCGCTGCGAAACGGTCGCCCCGCGGGGTCTTCGTGCCGCACCGGGGTCCGGGGTCCTGCAGGAACCCGGACTGCACGGCGCACGCGGGGCCGTAGGACCGGCCCGGCGGGCCCGCCGCAGTGGCGGACCGGCCGGACCGGGCCGGGACGGGCTAGCCCTTCGCGCCCTGCGCACCCTTCGTGTCGAGGCCCGACGCCACGAGGCCGTTCGCCCACAGCTGGTTCACGCGGGAGCGCTCGGCCGCGTTGGGGGTGGCGTTCTGGCACGAGGTGCCGGGCCCGCCGCCCGACATCAGCTCGCTGCACGGACCCGAGTAGTGGTCCGGCAGACCCAGCACGTGGCCGGTCTCGTGGGCCGTCACCCGGGTGGAGTTGTACTGCTGGTTCTGCCGGTAGTCCAGGAAGATGTAGCCCCGGCCGTGCCCGTCCGTGCTCGCGTACGAGCCGCGGGAGTCATTGCCCTCGCGGTACGAGAAGTTCCCGCCGGACGCCACCTCCTGCAGCTTCACGTTCGTCACCGAGCTGTTCCAGATCCGGGTGGACGTGGCTATCTGGCTGCGGAAGCTGGGCGCGCTGCGGGTGTTGTAGGTGACGGTCACGGCGAGGGCGCCCGGGTTGGCGGCGCGCTGCTCGGTGACCGAGCGCTGCACCGCCTCGAAGAACGCCTTGGTGGCGGCCTGGTTCTCCTGGGAGCGCTCGTACGCGGCGAAACTGGCGGAATCGCCGACGGGGGCGGGCGCGGCGGCGGCGGGGACAACGCCGCCGAAGGCGGCGGCGAGGCCGAGGCCGATGCCGGCGGTCAGCATGGCCTTGCGAGAGTGGCGCATGTGGGGGAGCTCCTACTCGTCCGGTGCGGTGGGGGGTGGGTCGTTCGGTACCGGAGTCTGGGGGAGCGGACGGTGCGGGCGGATGATGTCACTCCCCGATAGCGCCGGGTTATCGGGAAGTTTTCGGTTGCCCAACAGGCGTGAGAATGGCGGGATTCGGGGGGCTATCGGATGCTGGTGCGCTCGGCCCGGCCCGGCCTACTCTCGGGGCATGGAGCTTGAGGTCAGGCACCTGCGCGCGCTCTGCGCCATCGCCGACGCCGGCAGCCTGCACAAGGCCGCCCGGCAGCTCGGCGTGAGCCAGCCCTCCCTGACGACCCAGTTGCGGCGCATCGAACGCGCCCTGGACGGCGAGCTGTTCCTGCGCGAGCGGACCGGCTGCCGGCCCACGCCGTTCGGGCGCACCGTGCTCGGACGGGCACGGCCGCTGCTGGCCGAGATGGCCGCACTGGTGGCCGAGGCACGCGGGTTGGCCCGCGGGCCGCGGCTGCGCATCGGCTCCACGGCCAGCCGGGCGCTGCCGGGGTGGCTGCGCAGGCTGCACCGGCGGCTGCCGGACACTGAGACCTCGCTGGTGGTGGACGTCTCCGCCAACGCGCTGCTGCGGATGGTGGCCGCCGGGCAGTTGGACGTGGCCTTCGTGCACGAGGTGGAGGGCAGTCCGCTGCGGGTGCCGCCGGGGCTGCAGCTGCACGTGCTGATGGAGCGGGAGCCGCAGTTCGTGTCGATGTCCCGGGACCACCCCGCCGCCTCGCAGTCGGTGGTGTCCTTACGGGACCTGGCCGCCGACCGCTGGACGGTGGACCCCTCGGTCGACGGGGAGTGGGACGGGCTGCGCCGGGTCTTCGCCGGGGCGGGGCTCGATCCGCCGGTGCTGCACGCCGACTACCACACGGCGACCTCGCTGATCGTGTCCGGGGAGGCGGTGGCCCCGTGCCAGCCGACCTCCGGGCCGCGGGAGGACATGGCGATCCGGCCGCTGTCGGGGGACCCCCTCGCGGTACGGCTGCTGCTGGCGACCCCGCCCGGGGCGCACGCGGAGGTCTACGAGGACCTCCGGGCGGCCTACCGGGAGGCGGCGATGCGGACGCCGCCGTACCGGGCGTGGCTGCGGCACCACGCGAGCCCGCTGCTGGAGGCGGCGTAGGCCCCTCCCGCACGGGCCCGGCGGTACCGCTCGGCGCGGGTTCGGGGGCCGCTCGGGCCGGGTGTGGCGGGTCCGGGCGCGGGCGTAGGCCGAGGAGCGGTCGCCGGGCGGGCCCCGGGCCGCCTCCCGTAGCCGCGCCGGTCCGGGGGCCCGGGGTCCGCGGTCCGCTGGGGGAGGGTCCCGGGCAGGGCCGGTCGGCGGGGGGAGCGGGGCGTCAGGCCGAAGGGACGGGCGGGGGCATCGAGGGCCGGGTCGGCCGCTCCCCCTCCGCCGGCCCAGGACGATGCCCGGGCCGAGCCGCCCCCCGGCGCCGGCACCCCCCGGCGCCCGCACGGCCCCCGGGGCTGCCGGCTGACGGGGCAAGGCCGAGGTACGCCCCCCGGCGCCCGATCCTCCGGCGCCCGCACGGCCTCGGCGTCCCGCACGGCCCCCGGGGCTGCCCACCGACGGGGCGAGGCCGAGGCGCGCCCCCCGCGCCGGCCCGTACGGCGCCTGCGCCCGCCCGGCCCCCGGCGCCCGCACGGCGTCCGCGCCCGCACGGCGCCCCGCGCCAGCCCGGCGCCCGGGCCGTCGGGTCGGCCGGCGGCCGGGTGCCGGTCGTACGCCGTGGGCCGGCCGAAGCGGCGGGCTCGACGGGGCGAGTCCGGTGCGGGCTCAGCGCCGGCCGGTCGGCGCCGGGCGCGGCCACCGCCCCCGGCCCCGGAGCACCTCGCGCCCCCTGGGCCTCTCCCCGTCGTCCCGCGCCTGAGCAGGGGCCGGCCGGCGCTGGTCGGGGGGCTCGGCGTGTCCACGCGCCGCCACACCTGACCGCACCTCGGGGATTCCGGCCGCACGCTTGACTTCCCCCAACCGCGATATATCGTGTTGTCCAGAAGACGCGATATGTTGCGTGCGTCGAGACCCGTGTCCGTGAACGCACGAGGAGGATCAGCACATGGCAGAGCAGGCGTCGCAGTCGGCGTGGCGCATCGCCGAACCGCAGAAGCTCACCTTCGAGCAGCCGGTCACCGAGCTCCGGGTCCGCCTCGTGAGCGGCACGGTCAACGTCGTCGCCGCCGAGGAGGGCCCGGCCCGCCTGGAGGCGTCGGCGGTCGACGGCCCGCCCCTGTACGTGGTCCAGGAGGGCGGCGTCCTCACCGTCTCCTACGAGGACCTGCCCTGGAACGGTGCGCAGGGGTTGAAGGAGTGGTTCGAGACCAAGCCGTGGAAGGCGTGGTCCGGCTCCTCCGACGGCCGCAAGGCCTGGGAGCGCAGCGCCGCCGTCACCCTCACCGTCCCCGCGGGCACGCGCGTCCGGCTCGCCGCGGTCGACGCCACCGCCTTCGTCTCCGGCATCTCCGGCGGCACCGACGTCAACGGGGTGTCGGGCGACGCCACGCTGGTCGGGCTGTCCGGCCGGGTCAAGGCGCACACGGTCTCCGGCAGCGTCGAGGCCCAGTCCGTCACCGGCGACCTCGGCTTCCACTCGGTGTCCGGCGGCCTGACGGTGGTCGACGGGGCGGGTGTGAGCGTACGGGCCGACTCGGTCAGCGGGGACATGCTCATCGACCTGGACCTCGACCCGGCCGCGCCGCGCCCCGTGGACATAGCCCTGAGCTCCGTGTCGGGCCAGGTCGCCATCCGCCTCCCGCACCCCGCCGACGCCCGCGTGGAGGCCAACACCGCCACCGGGGGCGTCTCCAACGCCTTCGAGGACCTGCGGGTCTCCGGCAACCTGGGCGCCAAGCGGATCACCGGCACGCTCGGCGCGGGCACCGGCACCCTGCGGGCCACCACCGTCTCCGGTGCGATCGCGCTGCTGCGCCGACCGCAGTCGGAGGCCGACGCTCCCCTCACGCTCGACAAGAAGGTGCTCTGACATGCCGCCCGTCTTCGCCCACGGCCGCCTCCGCCTGTACCTGCTCAAGCTGCTGGACGAGGCCCCGCGCCACGGGTACGAGGTGATCCGGCTGCTGGAGGAGCGCTTCCAGGGGCTGTACGCGCCCTCCGCGGGCACCGTGTACCCGCGGCTGGCCAAGCTGGAGGCCGAGGGCCTGGTCACGCACGCCACCGAGGGCGGGCGCAAGGTGTACTCCATCACCGAGGCGGGCCGCGCCGAACTGGCCGACCGGGGCGGCGAGCTGGCCGACCTGGAGCTGGAGATCCGCGACTCGGTCACCGAGCTGGCCGCCGAGATCCGCGACGACGTCCGGGGCGCCGCGGGCGACCTGCGGCGCGAGATGCGGGCGGCGGCCTCCGCGGCGGCGACGCCGGTCCAGGACGAGTCCTGGCAGGCGGCCAAGGAGGAGCTGCGCAAGGCGCGTCAGGAGTGGAAGGAGCAGGCGCGGCGGGCCAAGGACGAGAGCCGCCGGGCCCGCGAGGAGGCCCAGCAGGCCCGCCGGCAGGCGAAGGAGGCCCAGGAGCGGGCCCGCGAGGAGGTCCAGCGGATCGCGGGCCAGTTGCAGGAGCAGTTCGCCAAGTCGGGCGGGGTGCTGGGCAGTCTGGCCGGAGCCTGGCTCGGCGGCTCGCCGGCCGGTCCGGGCGGCCGGGCCCCGGAGGGGTCGGCCGGTGCCACGGCGCCCGCGGCGGCGGACGCCGACTGGGCGGAGGACCTGGCGAACACCGGTGACCCGGCACGGGACCTCGACCGGCTGCTGGACCGCTTCCGCGACGACGTCCGCGACGCGGCCCGCGACCACGGGGTCAGCCCGGCCCAGCTGGCCGAGGCGCGCACCCACCTGGCCGCGGCGGCCTCCCGCCTCACGGGAGCCCTGCGCACGCCCTGACGGGGCACGACCGCCCGCCGGGGCCTCGTGGGAGCCCCGCCGGGGCCTTGTGCG
The DNA here is from genome assembly GCF_042716505.1 of Streptomyces sp. NPDC058674. Lineage (NCBI taxonomy): Bacteria > Bacillati > Actinomycetota > Actinomycetes > Kitasatosporales > Streptomycetaceae > Streptomyces > Streptomyces sp. NPDC058674. Next base: position 46,865 of record NZ_JBHXSC010000005.1, on the reverse strand, counting down.
AGCCTGCGGGACTTTGCGCGGCCCCTGGCGGAACATCCGAGCACGCCACAGCGAGGCCCCGCGCGCGCCGTGGCGTGACCCGCGCGGCCTCCCTCCCCCCCCCCCCCCCCACGGGGGCCCTGCCCACGCCCGGACAGGGCAGTCGGGCCCCGCCGGGGCCCTGCGCAGGCCCCGCCGGGGCCCGACTGCCGGGGGCGGGTTGGCGGGGGGTGGTCAGGCCGCCAGGGTCGCTTCCGCCGAGCCGTAGCTGACTCCGTGGTCCGCCAGGACCTCCGAGACGGTGCCCGGCCGGGAGAGCAGCGCCAGCAGGAGGTGCAGCGTGCCGATGTGCCGGTCGTGGCGGCCCACGGCGACCCTCAGGGACTGCTCCAGGACCTTCTTGGCGCCCTCGGTGAAGGGGACGTGGCCGCTGTGGGCCGGGTCTCCGGGCACCGTGCGGCCCAAGGCCGAGCGCAGCGTGCCGCCGAAGGTGCGCCGCCGCGCGGCCGGAGCCGCGAGGGCGCCTTCGCCGTGGGCCTCCTCGACGCGGGAGACGATCTCGGTGAGGTCGATGCCGAGCCCGGCCAGTGCCTCCTCGTCCGCCCTGGACATGCCGCCCCGGCGGCGGGCCGCCGCCAGGTCCGCCGCGACGGCGGCGCGGTCCACGCCCAGCGGGTCCAGGGCCCCCAGTTCCAGCAGGGCCAGGAGCAGGTGCTCCTCGGCGACGGCGGCCGCCCCGGCCCGACGGGCCTCGGTCACCGCGCCCGTCACGGTGGAGCGGGCGTCCCGGGTGAAGCGTTCGAACATCAGACCCTCCCGTGTTTCTTGTGCACGGCCTGCCGGCTGACGCCGAGCTCGGCCGCGATCTCCTGCCAGGACCACCCCTGCGCGCGGGCGCTGCGCACCTGTACGGCCTCCAGCTGCTCCAGCAGCCTGCGGAGGGCGGCCACGGCACGCAGGCCCACGCGCGGGTCCCGGTCACCGGCCCGTTCGGCGAGATCGGTAGCTTCCGTCATGCATGTCAATGTAGGTTGACAAGGGAGGGGGTGTCAACCCTGATTGACGTCGGGGCCGGTCTCAGGGGGTGAGTACGACCTTGCCGAACAGGTCGCCCGACTGGAGCTTCTCGAAGCCCTCCCGGGCCCGGTCCAGCGGCAGGACCTCGTCGATGACCGGTCGCAGGCCCGTCGTGGCGCAGAACGCCAGCAGGTCCTCCAGCTCGTCCTTGGAGCCCATGGTCGAGCCCACCACCTTGAGCTCCAGGAAGAAGATCCGGGTCAGTTCGGCGTGGGCGGGCCGGTCGCCGCTCGTGGCGCCCGAGATCACCAGGGTGCCGCCCGGGCGCAGGGACTTCACCGAGTGGGACCAGGTGGCCGCGCCCACCGTCTCGATCACCGCGTCCACCCGCTGCGGCAGCCGCGCGCCCGGCTCGTACGCCTCCAGGGCGCCCAGCTCCACCGCCCGCTTGCGCTTGCCCTCGTCCCGGCTGGTCGCGAAGACCCGCAGGCCGGCCGCCTTGCCGAGGGCGATCGCGGCGGTGGCCACCCCGCCGCCGGCGCCCTGCACCAGCACGGAGTCGCCGGGGCGGACCCCGGCGTTGGTGAACAGCATCCGGTACGCCGTCAGCCACGCGGTCGGCAGGCACGCGGCCTCCTCGAACGACAGCTCGGGGGGCTTGCGCAGCACGTTCCAGGCGGGGACGGTCACCTGCTCGGCGAAGGTCCCCTGGTAGCGCTCGGTCAGGATCGAGCGCGGCTCGTCGGGGCCGACCCCGTGGCCGCTCTGGCCGATGACGGAGTGCAGGACGACCTCGTTGCCGTCCTGGTCGGTTCCCGCGGCGTCACAGCCCAGGATCATCGGCAGCCGGTCCTCGGCGAGGCCGACCCCGCGCAGCGACCACAGGTCGTGGTGGTTGAGGGAGGCGGCCCTGACATTCACGGTGACCCATCCGGGACGGGTCTCGGGGGCCGGGCGGTCGCCCAGCACGAGGCCGTTCAGCGGCTGGTCTCGGTCGATTCTGGCGGCGTAGGCAGCGAACATGCCGCGACGCTACCGCTCGGTAGCCCCGTGTTCCAGCCCCTGCGGCACCTGGTGCGTGAGGTCTTCGCCGCACGGCGGGACGCGAAGAGGCCCGGCCGGATCGCTCCGGCCGGGCCTCTTCGCGTACTGCTCCGCGCGGCGGTCAGGCCAGGCGGGCCACACCGTCCGCCTTCGCCGCGGCGGCGACCGCGGCCGAGACGGCCTCGGCGACGCGCGCGTCGAACGGGGAGGGGATGACGTAGTCGGCCGCGAGCTCGTCGCCCACGACGCCGGCGATGGCGTCGGCGGCGGCGATCTTCATGCCCTCGGTGATCCGTGTGGCACGGACCTTGAGGGCGCCCGCGAAGATGCCCGGGAACGCCAGCACGTTGTTGATCTGGTTCGGGAAGTCCGAACGTCCGGTCGCCACGACGGCCGCGTACTTGTGCGCGACGTCGGGGTGCACCTCCGGGTTCGGGTTGGCCATGGCGAAGACGAAGCAGTCCTTCGCCATCGCCGCCACCGCGGACTCGGCGACCGTGCCGCCGGAGACGCCGATGAAGACGTCCGCGCCCGCGAGGGCGTCCTCCAGGGAGCCGGTCTGCCCCGTCTTGTTGGTCAGGCCCGCGATCTCCGCCTTGACGTCCGTCAGGTCGGAGCGGTCCGCGGACACGACGCCCTTGCGGTCGGTGACGCAGACGTCGCCGATCCCCGCGTCCACGAGGATCTTGGCGATGGCGATGCCGGCCGCGCCCGCGCCCGAGATCACCGCACGCAGGTCGCCGAGGGTGCGACCGGTGAGCTTCGCGGCGTTGCGCAGCGCGGCCAGCGAGACGATGGCCGTGCCGTGCTGGTCGTCGTGGAAGATCGGGATGTCCAGGGCTTCCTGGAGCCGCCGCTCGATCTCGAAGCAGCGGGGGGCGGAGATGTCCTCCAGGTTCACCCCGCCGAAGGACGGGGCGAGACGGATGACCGTCTCGATGATCTCGTCCGTGTCCTTGGTGGCGAGCGCGATCGGAACCGCGTCCACTCCACCGAACTGCTTGAACAGAATGGCCTTGCCCTCCATCACGGGGAGGGAGGCCTCGGGGCCGATGTCGCCGAGCCCGAGCACGGCCGTGCCGTCGGTGACGACGGCGACGACGTTGGACTTCCAGGTGTACTCGTTGACCAGGTCCGGCTGCTCGGCGATGGCGCTGCACACCTTCGCCACGCCGGGGGTGTACGCCAGGGACAGGTCGTCCTTGTCGTTGACCGGCACCGTGGCCTGGATGGCCATCTTGCCGCCCCGGTGCAGTGCGAACACCGCGTCGGGGTTGTTGTCCGTGACGCTGTCACTGCGAGGGTTGACGATCTCCGCTGCCACTGTGTGTGACCCCTTAAGTCCTTTGAATCGTTGAGGGTGGCCACTCCTGGTTAAGGGGTGGGCGGGCACCGCGTCCGTACTCCGCATCGACGGTTGGCCCGTCTCCGCGGAGGGGAGGTTCGTACGCGCGGGCGCGCCGCACGCGCGCCCTGAGCCCCGGATGAGGGGTGTAAGGATCTGTTCTACCGGAAGAACGCTCGCCCAGACGAGTCGATTCCTGCTCGACCATAAGCCCCTTGTCACGGTTTTGGCGAAAAGTCCAAGAGCCTGCGTCCGGTGGACGGGAGTGACCGCAAATATGCCGCCGTTCGGGGGATCCGGCGGTGCATCGTGCGGCGTCGGAGGGTCCTGCCCGCACTCCTGTCCGGTCCCGGGGGTCGCCCGTTATGCGATTTTGACCTGATGGGCAGCCTGAATGCGCCAGTCCGAATGGCAAGATGCCGTAATCACACAAGGTCGCGACACTCGATGGTGCGTGCCCGACCGTTTTCGATGCTTTTCCACCTGCCGGAGGAACCAGCTCATGACCGCTAGCACCACTCGTCGTACGACCGCCGCCCGGTCCCGGATCGCGGCGGTCGGCGCCATCGCGGTCGCCGGCGCCCTGATCCTCACCGGCTGTGGTGACCAGACCGACGGCGGCTCCGAGACCAAGGGCAAGACCAGCGACGCGCCCCTGTTCTCCAAGCTGCCCAAGAAGATCCAGGACGCCGGGGTCATCAAGGTCGGCACGGACGCCGCGTACGCCCCGATGGAGTTCACCGAGGGCGGCAAGATCGTCGGTGTCGACCCCGACATCGCGGACGCCATGGCCAAGCAGCTCGGCGTGAAGTTCCAGTTCACCTCCGGCACCTTCGACGGTCTGATCACCTCGCTGGAGACCGGCCGCCAGGACGCCGCGATGTCGTCGATCACCGACAACAAGAAGCGTCAGGAAGGCCTCGACGACAAGGGCGAGAAGATCGGCAAGGGCGTCGACTTCGTCGACTACTTCTCCTCCGGCGTCTCGCTCATCGTCAAGAAGGGCAACCCGGACAACATCAAGTCCCTCGACGACCTGTGCGGCAAGACCGTCGCCGTGCAGCGCGGCACGATCTACGAGGACACCTTCAAGGCGCAGGCCGAGAAGTGCGGTGACAAGAAGCTCACCATCGAGGCGTTCGACACCGACGCCGAGGCCCAGACCCGCGTCAAGGCCGGCGGCGCCGTGGCCGACCTGAACGACTTCCCGGTCGCCGCGTACATCGCGAAGACCTCGGGCGGCGGCAACGACTTCGAGGTCGGCGGCCAGCAGAGCGACGTCGGCCTCTTCGGCATCGCGGTCTCCAAGGAGAACACCCAGCTCCGCGACGCCCTCAAGGAAGCCCTCGACGCCATCATCAAGGACGGCTCCTACGCCAAGGTCCTGGAGAAGTGGAACGTGAAGGACAGCGCCGTGCAGTCCGCCACGGTCAACGCAGGCAAGTGATCCGAGCGCTCCACTGAAGGGCAGTCATTGTGACTGACAAGATCGACAAGGGTCCGGCCGCGACTCCGCCGGCCGGACCCGGTGCCTCGGGCATCCCCTACGAGGCCATCAAGGCAATCCCCGTACGGCACTACGGCCGCTGGATCAGCGCCGTGGTCGTGGCCGTGCTGCTCGCGTGGCTGATCTACGCCTTCTCGCAGGGCAAGGTCATCTGGGGGACGGTCGGCGACAAGCTGTTCGACCCCTCGGTGATCGCCGGCCTCGGCAACACCATCATCATCAGCGTCACGTCGATGGCGCTGGGCCTCGTGCTCGGCATCCTCTTCGCCGTGATGCGGCTCTCGAACAACCCGGTCACGAGCTTCGTGTCCTGGCTGTACATCTGGTTCTTCCGCGGCACCCCGGTCTACGTGCAGCTGCTGGTGTGGTTCAGCCTCCCGCTGATCTTCCAGTACATCAACCTGGGTCCGATCTACAAGAACGAGACCGTCGACGTCATGACGCCGTTCATGGTCGCCCTCCTGGGCCTCGGCCTGAACGAGGGCGCCTACATGGCGGAGATCGTCCGGGCCGGCATCCAGTCCGTCGACGAGGGCCAGAGCGAGGCCTCGCACGCCCTCGGCATGACCCGCACGCAGACCATGCGCCGCGTGGTGCTGCCGCAGGCGATGCGGGTGATCATCCCGCCGACCGGCAACGAGTTCATCAACATGCTGAAGACCTCGTCCCTGGTCTCGGCGGTGCAGTACACCGAGCTCCTGCGGGCCAGCTCCAACATCGGCTCCACGGCCGGCGCGGTGATCGAGATGTACTTCGTCGCGTCCATCTGGTACCTGGCCCTGACCAGCGTGTTCAGCGTCGGGCAGTACTACCTGGAGCGCCGCTACGCACGCGGCTCGCTCCGCAGCCTGCCGCCCACGCCGTTCCAGCGGCTGAAGGCCAACCTGAACATGTTCCGCCGTACGGAGGTGGCGAAGTGACCGCCCAGCCTATGGTCAAGGCAGAAGGCGTCCACAAGTCGTACGGCGCCGCCCACATCCTGCGGGGCATCGACCTCGAAGTCGCCCCCCGCGAGGTCTTCTGCCTGGTCGGCCCGTCCGGCTCCGGCAAGTCGACCTTCCTGCGCTGCATCAACCACCTGGAACGCATCAACGCCGGCCGGCTCTCGGTCGACGGCCACCTGGTGGGCTACAAGCAGAAGGGCGACAAGCTCTACGAGCTGAAGGACAGCGAGGTCGCGGCCCAGCGCCGGGACATCGGCATGGTCTTCCAGCGCTTCAACCTCTTCCCGCACATGACGGCCATCGAGAACGTCATGGAAGCGCCCGTCATGGTCAAGGGCGAGTCCAAGGCGGTGGCGCGCGAGCGCGCCGTGCGCCTCCTGGACCGCGTGGGCCTCGGCGACAAGGGCGGGAACTACCCCACCCAGCTCTCCGGCGGCCAGCAGCAGCGCGTGGCGATCGCCCGCGCGCTCGCCATGGAGCCGAAGCTGATGCTCTTCGACGAGCCCACCTCGGCGCTCGACCCCGAGCTGGTGGGCGACGTCCTGGACGTCATGCGGGGCCTGGCCGAGGACGGCATGACCATGATCGTGGTCACGCACGAGATGGGCTTCGCCCGCGAGGTCGGCGACAACCTCGTCTTCATGGACGGCGGCGTGGTCGTCGAGTCCGGCAACCCGCGCGACGTGCTGGGCAACCCCCAGCACGACCGCACCAAGGCGTTCCTGTCCAAGGTGCTCTAGCAGGCCGTCCCGGCCTCGGCGGCGCCCGCGCACGGGTGAGGGGTGGTACGGAGAATCCGTACCACCCCTCACCCGTGTCCGGCCGGGGCCGCTCACCTCAGGGCCAGGACCAGCCCGTCCGACGGCGAGCGCCAGACCGTACGGGCCTCCGCGAAGCCGGCCTCCAGCAGGGTGCGGACGTGCCAGGCCTCGCTGGGGGTGTCGCCGTCGGCGTGCTCCCCGTAGATCGCGAAGCGCTCCTTCACCGGCCCGGCCAGCGCCGGGTCCGCTGCCGCGAGCGCCCACCACTCGCGCCAGTCGGGCACCCCGGACGCCTTCGCCCGGTCCATCCCGGCGTGCCGGTGGGCGTGCTCGGCCGCGTCGATGCGCGGGGTCGCCGGATCGGGCATGTGGTCGGCGTTCATGAACACCCCGCCGGGGCGCACCAGGGGTGCCAGCTGCCCGTACAGGACGCCGAGGTCCCCGCTCGGCAGCCAGTGCAGGGCCGTGGCCGTCAGGATCGCGTCGTACCCGTCGTACGGCAGGGCCGCGCGCCACCGCGGGTCCTTGAGGTCGGCGGTGACGAAGGCGACCCGGGCGTCGCCCGCGAAGTGGCCCCGGGCGATCGTGAGCAGGGCCGGATCGAGATCGACGCCCGTACTGGTGGCATCCGGGAACCGCTTGAGGAGCCGGTCCGTGATACTTCCCGTACCGCACGCCAGGTCCAGCACCCGGGGAGCCGGCCCCACGAGTGCCTCGACCATGTCCAGCATCACCCGGAACCGCTCCTCGCGGTCCGGCATGTACCACTCCTGCTGCCGGTCCCAGCTGTCCTGCCAGGCCTGCCAGTCGGACCCGGTGGTCCCCGTCGTCCCCGCCATCACGAACCCCTCCGTACGTAATACCCTCGTATCAGTCTCAGTCGTTACCGAGACCATAATCCGCAGCCGTAAGGACTACAAGTGGAAATGGCCCATTACTCGGACTACGCCGTGCGCCTGGTCAACACCGAGGAGCCGGCCCGCAACAAGGACTCGCTCACCTCGGTGGACGCGGTCCGCGCCCTGTTCGGCGCCAGCGTGCAGATGGCACGCCGCGTCACGGACACGGACGTCACCCGCTTCCGCAACGTCCGCGGCCGGCTGCGCTCCGTCTTCGAGGCCGCGGACGGCGGCGACCACGTGCTCGCGGTCGACCTGCTGAACTCCCTCCTCATGGAGTTCCCCGTCAGCCCCCAGGTCTCCGGCCACGAGACCCTCGGCGAGGACGGCGCACCCGACTGGCACCTCCATCTCGCCGAACACCCGTCGAACGCCTCAGCGGGCTACGCCGCCATGGCCGCCATGGGCCTTGCCTTCCACGTCACCGAGCACGGCCCCGACCGCCTCGGCCTCTGCCAGGCGCCGCCCTGCCGCAACGCCTACCTGGACACCTCCACCAACCGCTCCCGGCGCTACTGCTCCGACCGGTGCGCCACCCGGGCCAACGTGGCCGCCTACCGGGCCCGCAAGCGGCTCGAGGCCGAGGCGTCCGCCCACAGCGGCCGCACCGCCGACACCGCCCAGGACAGCCGCGCCCTCAGCGAGCACTGACCCCCCTCGCGGGGGCGCAGCCGCAGGAACGCCGTCGCCAGCACGAGCTCGCCCGGCACCGGACCGTAGTCGGTGCTGTCGCCGGTCTCGTTGTACGGGTTGTCGCCCAGGACCCACCAGGCGCCCCCCGGCCGGCGCTCCACCGCCCGCTTCACGACGAGCAGGTCCTGCTGGAACGGGTGGCGCAGCACCACCACGTGACCGGGGCGGACGGGCGCCCCGTAGCGGACCACGATCCCGTCGCCGTCGGACAGGGTCGGCGACATCGACGGACCCGTCACCTCCAGCACCCCGAACCGCTTCAGCGGGCTCCGGAACTCCACCATGAACGGCCTCCTCGTCACCCCCGCATGCTGCCGTACGTCCCCGTACATTCGCTCACCGGTCCCGCCGCCGCCCTGGACTTTTGTCCCAAGCCCACGGGGGTGACCGAGAAACGGGCGCCCCCAGCGAGTAACCTCCCCCTTGAGAAGACGATCACGAGGAGGACACACTCCATGCTTTCCCGCCTCTTCGCCCCCAAGGCGAAGGTCTCCGCCCACTGCGATCTGCCGTGCGGCGTGTACGACCCTGCCCAGGCCCGCATCGAGGCCGAGTCCGTCAAGGCCGTGCAGGAGAAGTACCAGGCCAACGACGACGCCGACTTCCGCGCGCGCGCCATCACCATCAAGGAGCAGCGCGCCGAGCTCGCCAAGCACCACGTCTCGGTGCTGTGGAGCGACTACTTCAAGCCGCCGCACTTCGAGAAGTACCCGCAGCTGCACACCCTGGTCAACGACACCCTGAAGGCCCTCTCGGCCGCCAAGGCGTCGAACGACCCGGCGACCGGCCAGAAGGCCCTCGACCTCATCGCCGAGATCGACCGCATCTTCTGGGAGACCAAGGCCGCCTGATCCGGCGACCCGGCCTCCCGCCCGCCCGGCCCGCCGGGCGGCGCGACCACGAGAACGGCCCGACTGCTCCGTGCAGCCGGGCCGTTCCCGTGCGTCCGCTCACTCGTCCCCGTCGTCCTCGTCGTCCAGGCGGGCCAGCCAGGTGGCCAGGCGTTCCACCGGGACCTCGAAGTCCGGGTTCAGGTCGACGAAGGTGCGCAGCTGCTCGGCGAGCCACTCGAAGGTGACCTCCTCCTCGCCGCGCCGCTTCTCCAGCTCCTCGATGCCGCGATCGGTGAAGTACAAGTCGGGCTCCGTGCCGTGATGGGGGTGTTTCCCGCCAGGATAATCCGCGACGCGGCGACACCTCCCGCCCGCGGTGCCCCCGGGGCTAGCCTGGAAGCCTCGGGAGCGGGGGGCGCGGATGACGGACGGGCGCACGGCCGGCTCCGCGCGCGCCTTCGAGCTCCTCGAACCCCTCGTCCGGGCGGCGACCGTACGCGTCCACGCGCCGCCCGGCGGGTATGAGACCCCCGGCAGCCACCTACCCGCACCCACCTGGGGGAGCGGGTTCTTCATCGCCCCCGGCTGGGTCCTGACGTGCGCGCACGTGGTCGGCGAAGGGGGTGCTGCGGTGCGTCTGACGGGGCGCGAGGTCGGCATCACCTTCTCCTCCGGCGCCCGGGGCGCCACCGGGACCGTCGCGGGGCGCGTGGAATGCGTCCTGCCCGAGCGGCTGGACGAGCGGCGGCCCGGCCTGCGCGCCCTGTGGGACCTGCCCGACCTGGCGCTGATCCGCATCCTGGCCCCCGTCTCGCACGCCTGCGTCTGGCTGACCGGCCGCTCCAGGCCCCGCTTCGACGAGGTCGCGTACTTCGGCTGCACCGAGGACCTGGGCGCTCCCGAGATCACCGGCCGCACCACCCGGCTGCGCGGAACCGCCGGCAACGGCGCCGCCATCCGGCTCGGAAACGACGACGAGATCGAGCCCGGCATGTCCGGCGGCCCCGTCGTCGACCTCGGCCGCGGCGAGGTGGTCGGCGTCGTCAAGGCCCGGCGGCACACGGGAGGCGGCGGGCTGGCCGTCTCCGTGGTGCAGCTGCGCACCCTGCCGATGCCCCCGCGGGGCCAGATCGGGCTCTACCGCCGGGTCATGCAGGCCCACGACCTCTACCACTACGACCGGCACCACAGCGACCTCGACACCCGCCGGACCTGGACGGACGTGCACGGCGAGCTGCCGTCGCCCGAGGACGGATGCGCGCAGGGGCGCGCCCGCCTCACCCCCGGCGAGCTCACCACCCTGTGCGGGCTGCTCGCCGAACTGCCCCCGCCGGGCTCCTCCGAGGTCGTACGGGCGCTGGCCGAGGCGGCGCGCGGCGAGGAACCGGACCCGCAGCCCCCGGCGCCGCTCAGTTGGCGCGACGGACTGGGCCTGCTGCACGACCCGCCGGGCGGCACCGGCGAAGCCGCCGCGATGCTCCGGTACGCGACGGACGTGAGCGTGGCCGACTACCGCGAGCCGCCCGCGCCGGGCGCCGACGAGGAGCTGTGGGACTGGGTCCGGGCCACCGCCGAGCGGCTGTGGCGGCCGCTGCGCCGGGAGCTCGGCGAGCGCCACGAACACGGACTGGCCGAGCGGGAGCGGCGCCGGCGGACCGTCGCCGGACGGGGGGCGTACGGCAGGGCCCGGCGGGACGGCGGCGTGCCGGCCGGCGCCTCGGTCCTGCTGGAGGCGTGGGCGCACGGCTGGGAGGACGTCTACGACTGGCGGGTGTCCGTCCTCGCCGGTCCGGCGCACCCGGGGCGGGTGACCCCGGTCGACTCGGGCGTACGGTCCACGCTGTCGGGGCTGCCGGAGGCGCTGCGCGCCCCGCTCGCCGAGGCCTTCCGGCGGTGCGACACCCACGAGGCGGCCGCCCTGCTCGAAGTGGCCGTCGCACCGGCGCTGTTCGGGCTGCCGGTGGACGAGTGGACGCTGGTGGGCGGGACGCCGCTGGGCGTCCAGCGGCCGGTCGTGCTGCGCCACCCCGGCGGGCCCGCGCCCCCGCGCGCCGCCGACCGCTGGGCGCGGGTCCAGCCCGGCCCGCTGCTGGACGAACGCATCGACTGCGCGAACGGGCGCCCCCGCAGCCCCGGGCCGGAGCGGCTCGCGGCGCAACCGGACAACACCGTGGCCGTGCACTGCCGGGCCGCCGCGCAGGAGCCCACGCTCGGCTCGCTGCACGCGGCGCGGGAGGCCGGGTACGGGGTGGTGGTGGGCCGCCGGCCCCCGGCCGAAGCGGGGCCGTCCTGCGCGCCGTTCCACCGCGGCCTGCGGGAGGAACTGGCCGACGCCGGCCGGGCGGAGGTCCTGCCGCTGCGGCTCCAGGCGCTGCGGGGGCGGGCGTACGGGGCGGACCCGGACGCCTACTGGGCGGCGGGAGCCGCCCTCGTATGGGACGACCCGGCACGCGCCCTGCCCGAGGACGAGCCGCTCCAGGGGGACCTGTGACCGGCAGGAGGGAGCACCTTCCATGAACGACGAGTGGCTCATCTACCGCGGTGTCGGGGAGCCCCACGACGGGATCGACGCCCTGCCCGACCCGCCGCCCTGGCGGGACTTCGACGGCGGCCCGCCCGCCGGGTCCGGCGGCCCGGCGCCGGCGGCCGACGGGAACGTGGCGCGGCGGCTCGGTGCGCACCGGCAGGCCGCCGAGCTGCACCGGCCGGAGCCGGAGGAGCTGGAGGCGATCAATGCCGCCCTGTACCTGAGGCGGCCGCTTCTCGTCACCGGCTTCCCCGGGACGGGGAAGTCCACGCTGGCACACGCGGTGGCCCACGAGTTGAAGCTGGGGCGGGTGCTGCGCTGGCCGGTGGTGTCGCGGACGGTGCTCCAGGACGGGCTGTACCGCTACGACGCCATCGCCCGGCTCCAGGACGTGCAGCTCGCGGCGGGCGGCCGGGTGCGGGCGGGCGGCGGTGCCGGGGACGGTGCCGTCCCGGGGGCCGGCGGCGGGGTGACGGCCGCCGCCGGCGGGACGGCGGCCGGAGGAGGGAGCGCGGCCGGAGGGGGGATGACGGCCGGCGGGGTGCCCGGCATCGGGAGGTACATCCGGCTCGGACCCCTCGGGACGGCCCTGCTGCCCACCGAGCGCCCGCGGGTGCTGCTGATCGACGAGCTCGACAAGAGCGACATCGACCTGCCGAACGACCTGCTGAACGTACTGGAGGAGGGGGAGTTCACCCTGCCCGAGCTGGAGCGGGTGGCCGACACCGAGCCCGAGGTGCGGGTGCTCACGGACGACGGGGCCAAGGTCGTCGTCCGCGACGGGAGGGTGCGCTGCCGGGCCTTCCCGTTCATCATCCTGACCAGCAACGGCGAACGGGACTTCCCGGCCGCCCTGCTGCGCCGCTGCATCCAGCTCAAGCTCGGACAACCGGGGGAGAAGCGGCTCGCCACGCTGGTCCGCGCACACCTCGGCGAGGAGGCGGCCCGGCTCGGGGCCGACCTGATCAGGGAGTTCCTGACCCGGTCCCAGTCCGAGCTGGTCGCCGCCGACCAGCTGCTCAACGCGATCTACCTGACCCACTACGCCGCCCCGCCCACCCGCGAGGACCTGGCCGACCTGCTGATCCAGCGGCTCGACCGTCCGAGGTGACGGCCCGTGAACCCCGTCGATCCACCGGCCGGCCCACCCGGCGGGCCGCCCGCCGGGCCTCCCGCCGCGTCCGCTGCCGCGTCCGCCGCCGAGCCCGACATCCGGGCGCTGGCCGCCCTGCTGCGCTCCGCCGGGCTCGACCCGAGCACCGAGGAGCTCGCCGACGCGCTGTGGCTCGCCGGGCGGACCACCGGGGTCGCGGGACCGGGCCGACCGGGCGATCCCGGCGGCGCGCGACCCGCCGGGACACGGCCGGCCCGCCAGGCCCCCGGGCGTCCGCCGACGGGGCGGGAGGGGGAGCCGCCGGGCGCGGAGGAGTCCGTGGCGGCAGAGGCGGCCGAGGCGGAGGCCGAAGATCCGATCAGCCTGTACGCCGCCGGGGTGCGGCCCGCTGCCGGACCGGGGGCGGACGGTGAAACTCCGGTCGAGGCAGGAGTGCCCGTGCGGGTGCCCGGAGCGGCCGCGCTGCCGCGGATTCTCGACGTCCAGCGGGCCCTGCGCGCCCTCCAGCGGCACCGGCCGGCCGCCCCGCCCGTCCGGATGGTGCTCGACGAAGCGGCCACCGCGGAGGCCAGCGCCCGGGCTCTCGGGCTGGTCGTACCGGTCCTGCGGCCGGAGAGCCGGCGCGAGGCGACCCTACGGCTGGTCATGGACGCGTCGCCGTCGATGGCGGTGTGGCAGGACATGTTCGAGGAGCTGCGGGCCGTGTGCGAGCGGCTCGGCGCCTTCCGTGACGTGCAGGTGCACCACCTGCACCGCCTCCCGGACGGGGCGCCGGGACTGGGGCGCGGTCCGCAGTCCGGTGCGGGACTGCGCACCGGGGAGCAGCTGCGCGACCCCACCGGACGGGCGCTGACGATGGTGGTCTCCGACTGCGCCGGGCCCCTGTGGCGGGAGGGCGCGGCGCAGCGGCTGCTGCACCGGTGGGCCGAGTGCACCCCGTGCGTGGTCGTACAGCCGCTGCCGCAGCGGCTGTGGGGGCGCAGCTGGCTGCCGACCGAGCGGGGCACCCTCGCCCGGGTCGGGGGCAGCGCCCGGAAGCTGGAATTCCGGTCGGACCGGCCGCCGTTGCCCGGCCGGCCCGCGGGCGGTCTCCCCGTGCCGGTGCTGCCGCCGAACGCCACCGCGCTCGGCGCCTGGGCCCGGCTCGTCGCCGGCCTGGGGACCGGACCGGTCCCGGCCGAGGTCGGGAGGGTACGGGCGAACCACCCCGCGGCCGCGGTACCGCCTCCGAGCGCCGTGCGGCCGCCCCGGGAACTCGTCGGGCGGTTCCGCTCGTCGGCCGCGCCCCGGGCCGTGCAGCTGGCGGTGTACCTGTCGGCGGCTCCGCTGACCCTGCCCGTGATGCGCCTGGTCCAGCGCACGATGCTGCCCGACTCGGAGCCGTCGGACCTGGCGGAGGTGCTGCTGAGCGGCCTGCTGCGGCGCAGCGGGCCGCCGCCCGGGCAGTGGTACGAGTTCGCACCGGGGGTGCAGGACGTCCTGCTGGGGCCGCTGGGGCGGGACGAGGCGGCGCTGGTGCTCAAGCACTGCTCGGAGTACGTGCTCGCCCACTTCGGGCGGGGCGTACGGAACTTCCCCGCGCTCGCGGTCTCCCAGTTGACGGGGGCACCGGTGGCGGTGCCGGGCCCGGGGCCGCAGGACGCGGAGCGGGCGCCCGCGGGGCGGCTGCCGCAGGCCTTCGCGCAGGTCTCGGCCAAGGTCGTACGGCGCTACCTGCCGGGGCCGCCGGACGCCGCCGGACCGGAGGCGGCCGAGGAACCCGCGGCCCCGGCCCCGGGGTCCGGGAGGGCCGCGGCGGTGCGGGCGGCGCGGGACCGGCTGGCGGCCGGGGCCGGGGAGGCGCGGGCGCTGTACGAGGCGGTGGCGGTCCTGCGGCGGGCGGTCACGGTCCCGGCCGGGCCGCAGGACCCGCCGGACGAGGCGGAGACGGAGCTGGCGGGGGCGCTGCTGCGGCTGTGGGCGGAGCAGCGGGACCCGGACCTGCTCGCCGAGGCCGAGCGGGCCGTGGCCGGCCTGCGGACGGCTCCGGCGCGGGCGGTGCTGGGGAGGGTGCTCCACGAACGGGCGCTCGCGGGCGCGCGGCCCGACGCGGAGCTGCTGGCCGCGGCGGACCGGGAGTTCGCGGCGGCCGCCGCCTCGCCGGGCGCGGGCCCGGAGCTCCGGCGCGACTGCGCGGTGCGGCGCGCGGAGACCCTCATCCGGCTGAGCGGCCTGCGGGACGACCCGGGAGCCCTCCAGGAGGCGCGGGCCGCCCTGGAACCCCTGACAGGACCGCCCCCGCCCCTCGGCCCGAACCTGTACCCCACAACGCCCGAAGACCGCACGGGGCAGCCCGCCGCCGAGACGGCGGAGGGCTCTGGCCGGGCTGTCGGGGGCCCCGACCCGGCCGCCGAGGGTCCCGGGCCGGCGGCGGGGGGCGCGGCCCCGGCCGTGGGGGGCTCTGGACCGGCTGTCAGGGGGCCCGCTCCGGCTGGTGAGGTCCCCGGCCCGGCTGCCGGAGGCCTCACCTCGGCCGGCGGGGACTCGGGTCCGACTGCTGCGGGCACCCACCCGGCCACCGAGGGCCCCGGTCCGGCGGCCGGGGGTCCGGCCCCGGCGGTGCAGGGCTTCGGCCCGGCCATGGGGGGCCCAGCCCCGGCTGGCGAGGGTCCCGGCCCCGTTGACGGGAGTCCCGCTTCGGCCCGCGGGGGGTCCGGCCCGGTCGCTGGGGGGCCCGGCGTGGTCGACGGTCCCGTACGCGCCGGTGGGAGGGGTGCGGCTGTGGCCGACGACCTCGCTTCCGGCCGGGAGCCGGGGGCCGGTCCCGGGGCGGGGTCCGGTGGCGGCTCCGATGGGCCCGGGGCCGGGGAGACCGGCACCGCGTCGGGGTCCCCGCAGGGGCCGGCCGCCGTAACGGCCCCGACCGGCGGGCGCCCCGACGCGGGCCGGACCCCCGGGGCGGCCTCCGGCGCCGGCCGGGGTTCCGTGGCCGATCCCCGGGCGGGAGCCCGTTCCCGATCCGGCAGCGGCTCGGAGGGGGACCGGGGCGGCGGGGGCACGGTCTTCCCGCGGGAGGGCGGGGCGCCGCCGGTGCGGGACGCCGAGCTGGAGCGGGCGCTGGGGCGGGTGCTGCTGGCGCTGGCCGCTCGCACCCCGGACCCGGGGGAGCGGGAGCGGCTGGCCGGGCAGGCCGCCGCCCGGCTGGCCTGGGCGCTCGGGGCCCTGGAGGACGCGGCGATCCGGCGGCGCCGCCGGATCGCCGGCGTACGGGTGGAGCTGGCCGGAGCGCTGCGGTACCTTCCCGGCCGGCTGGAGGAGGCCGCCGCGCAGGCGGAGGCCGCCTTGGCGGAGACCGGCGGGGACGCGGAGCCGCGGGTGGCCGCCCTGGTCTGCCTGGCCCGGGTGCACCGGGCCCGGTTCGCCCGGGACGCCGACCCGGCGGCGCTGGAGGACGCGGCCGAGGCGTACGGCCGCGCCCGCAGGCTGATCCCCCGGGACGCGGAGGCCTTCGCGGAACTGCTGCCCGAGTGGGGCGACGTACTCCTGGACCGGGCCCGGGCCGCCGACGGGCGGCGGTTCACCGGGACCGCCGTACGGGTGCTGCGCGAGAGCAGGTCGGCGGTCGCGCAGTCCGACCCCGGCTCCGCGCACCGGCTGATGCGGCTGGCCGCCGGGCTGCGGCTGCGGCACGCGTACGAGGGGGACCCGGTGGACCTGCGGGAGGCGGAGTACCTGCTGGAACTCGCCGTCCGGCAGAGCCGCAACCCCCTGGAACGGGCCCGCGCCTGGCGGGACCACGGCGACGTACAGCGGGAGATCCACGGCCACACCCGGGCGGCCGAACGCCTCGACCGGGCGGCGGACTCCTACCGGCGGGCCTGGCGGTCCGCACTGGAGGCCGTCCGAGAGGAGCGCCGGGACACCGCGGTCCGGCTGGCGGCCCGCGTACAGGAACTGCGCGGCGAAGTACTGGAGCACCTCGCCCGGCCCCGTGCGGCCCTGGACGCCTACCGGGCCGCGCTGGAGCTCTGGCAGCGGCTCGGCGACGCCGATGCCGACGACGCGGGCCGGCCGGAAGCGCTGCGGGCCCGGGTGCGGGCCCTGGAGACCCCCCTCTGAAGGCCCCGCCCCGGCCCACGGCCCCCCCCGCCCCGGCCCGCGCCCTCCCGGGGGCTCGTGCGCCCCCCGGGGCCCCGTTTCCCGGGGGTGGGCGGGGGGAAAGGGGAGTGGACCGCCGAACGTCCGAGGCAACAGGGGGAAACCCGGCCCATGGTGACGCAACGTCAGGAAGCAGCTCCGTCCCGCGCGTGCCCGGGACGGCTCCCGGACCTCTCCGGACTCGATCTGGCCGCTCTGCGGAGTCTCGACCACCCCGTCCTCGCCGAGGTGATCGAGGCCATGGTGGAGCGGGTCACCCACCCCGCCGAGACGCTGAACGCCTTCGACTCCGGGATCGCGTGACCCCCCGCGTCCCGCACCCCGCGTCCCGGGCCCCGCGTCCGTCGCGCGCCGCCCGGGGGCTCCCCCGGCCCGGGGCACCGCCCGCCCGGTCCGGCGCGGTTGACCACTTTCCGCCGTTAGCCGGGCCCGTCCGGAGGGCAGGGATGCACCGTCCGCAGGGGGCACGTTCCGGCGGCGGCTGGGGGCGGGAGGCACAGGCGATGAGGCGAGCGACCACGAGCGGCGCCGCGCTGCCCGAGCACCACGGCCGGGCCGTCCGCGCGGACCACGCCCGCCACGCGCCCTGGCCCTACGCCCGCCTCGACGTCCCCGCGCTCCGGGCCGCCGGGCACCGGCCGTACCCGATACGGCAGTTCGTACTCAAGACGCGCAGCCGCTGCAACCTCGCCTGCACCTACTGCTACGTCTACGAGATGGCCGACCAGGGCTGGCGGGGCCAGCCCGCCGTCATGACCCCGCAGACCGCAGCCCGCGCCGGCGAGCGGATAGCCGAGCACGCGGCCGCCCACCGCCTGGCCCGGATCGACCTGGTCCTGCACGGCGGGGAACCGCTGCTCACCGCACCCGCCCGGCTGGCCGAACCGGTCGAGGCCGTACGGGCCGCCCTGGCCCGCAGCTCGCCGGGCACCCGGGTCACCGCCACCGTCCAGACCAACGGCACCCTGCTGACCCGCGGCCGGCTGACCGCCCTGGCCGCCGCCGGCATCCGGGTCGGGGTCAGCCTCGACGGGGGCCTGCCCGCGCACAACGCCCGGCGCGTGGACCACACGGGCCGCCCCGGCTTCGCCGCCGCGGCCCGCGGACTGCGGCTCCTGGCCCGCCACCCCGACAGCTACGCCGGGGTGCTCTGCGTCGTCGACCTCGACCAGGACCCGGTGGAGACGTACGAGTCCCTGCTGTCCTACGCCCCGCCCGCCCTCGCCCTGCTGCTCCCGCTCGCGAACCGCAGCTCACCACCGCCGGGCCGGCGCCCCGGCAGCACCCCGTACGCCGACTGGCTGCTCGCGGTCTTCGAACGCTGGTGGCACGACGGCGTGCGCCGCACCCGCATCCGGACCTTCGAGGAGATCATCGCGCTGCTGCTCGGACTGCCCGCCGCCACCGAGACCCTCGGGCTCGCGCCCGCCACGACCGCCGTGATCGAGACCGACGGCTCCATCGAGCAGGCCGACTCGCTGAAATCCGCCTACGAGGGCGCCGCCGCCACCGGGATGACCCTCGCCGCACACAGCTTCGACGAGCTGCTCGACCACCCCGGGCTCGCCGCCCGCCAGCTCGGCCGGGACGCGCTCGCCGCCGACTGCCGGGCCTGCGAGCTGGTGGAGGTGTGCGGGGGAGGGCACTACCCGCACCGCTACCAGTCCGGCGAGGGCTTCCGGCAGCCGTCCGTCTACTGCGCGGACCTCCAGGTCCTCATCCGCCACATAGCCGCCGCCCTCCACGCCGCCGCCACCCGCCCGGCCCCACCCCTCCACCCCGCCCCCACCGCCCCCACCGCCCCCACCGCCCCCACCGCCCCCACCGCCCCCGCCGCCCCCACCGCCCCCACCGCCCCCGCCATCCCCGCCGCCCCTGCCGCCCCCGCCATCCCCGCCGCCCCGACCGTCCCCGGCGTCCCCCACGTCCGCGCCGTCCCCGCCCCCGCCGCCCCCGTCCCCGGCCGCCGGGCGGCCGCCTCGTGACCGACTCCCTCACCCCCTTCACCGTCCCCACCCGCACCCTGCGCGCCCTCGCCTCCACCGAGCCCTCCGCCGAAGGCACCCGGCTGGTCCGCGACATCCGCCGCTCCAAACGCCTCGTCCTGCTGCGCGCCGTCCTCGACGCCGCCCCCGGCGGCCGGGCCGGGGAGGCCGCCGACCACTGGGCCCTGCTGGAAGAAGCCGAGCGCAAGGACCCCGGCGCGGTCCGCGACGTCCTGCACTACCCGGCCACCGGGGCGTGGGCCGAGGAGACCCTGCGCCGCCTGCACGACCCCGCCGGTCCCGCCCCCGACCTCGGCCACCTCGGGGCCCTCGCCGCCGCGGCGGCCACCCGCGCCGGAGTCGCCTTCGCCACCACCCTGCGCCCCACGCACGGCCGGCTCGTCCTGCCCACCCTCGGACTCCTGCGCCCGCCCCGCCCCGGCCCGCTGATCCTCACCGAGGACTCCTGGGACCCCGACGACCCGGCCGCCCTGCCCCTGCACACCCTGCCCGGCGGCGCGACCGCCCTCGACGACCTCGATCCCTACCGCGCGGCCGGCCCCGCCCACCCGGCCGCCGTCCGCCCCGCCCGCCGCCTCACCCCCAAGGGGCACAAGCGCTGGGACACCCAGTGGTCCGGCGCCCTCACCCTGCTCCAGCGCTACGACACCCTCCGCGCGGGCGAGACCGTACAACTGCTGCGCTCCGTCGTCCCCCTGGGCGGCGGCGCCCGCTCCAACGGCGCCACCCTCCCCGCGGCCGCGGGCTCCCTCCTGGCGCGGGCCCAGGCCCCGCCCGCGCTGGCCGCCACCCTCGTCCACGAGGTCCAGCACGGCAAGCTGACCGCCCTCGCCGACGTCCTGACCCTGCACACCGCCGACCGCACGCCCTGCCACTGGGCCCCCTGGCGGACCGACCCCCGCCCGCTGGACGGCCTCCTGCACGGGGCCTACGCGCACCTGGCCCTCGCCGGGTACTGGCAGCGCGCCGCGCTCTACGGAGCCCGTGGCGCCTGGGCCCAGCACGCCCGTCTCCGGGCCCAGGTGGCCGCCGTCCTGCCCGTCCTGCGGGAGCACCCCCGACTCACGTCCGCGGGACGGGAGTTCACCGATGCCATGGACGCCGCGGAACGCGCCATGGACGACCTTGTACCGCCCGGGGACCAGCACGCCACCGCCCGCCGGACCGTCGAGCGCCAACGCCGTGCCTGGTGCGCGGCCCACCCCGAACTCGCCCCCTTCGCACAGGGCTGACGAACCGTCCGCTGCGGTACCTTTCCAACCCCGTCCACCGCCCGGAACCCAGGGAGACGGCCGCATGACCACCGGTAGCCGGCAGGACCGCGACACGGCAGCGCAGCAGCACCAGCAACCGCAGCGCTTCGTCATCAGCTTCGCCGGGTTCAACCGCCCCTGGGCCGTGTGGATCGCCCACCGCCTGGAGGAGCACGGCCACCGCGTCGCCCTCCAGCGCTGGGACCCCCAGAACGGCCCCGGGCTCGCCCCCGCACTCGACGACCTCGCCCGCTCCGGCAGCCGCGTCGTCCTCGTCCTCAGCGAACGCTACTTCTCCGCCGGCACCCACACCGAGGACGAGTGGAACACCGCCCTGCGCACCGTCACCGACCGCCACCCCGACCGGTTCGCCGCCGTCTGCCTCACCGACGCCCCGCTGCCCAGCGCCGTCGCCGCACTGGAGAAGACCGACCTGTGGGGCCTGGACGCGTACGAGGCCGAATACCGCGTGCTGCGCCGCCTGGAGCTGCCCACCGACCGGATCGGCACCGAGACCGGCCGCCGCGGCCCCCGCTTCCCCAACGACCCGCCCGAGATCTGGGGCCGCGTCCCGCGCCGCAACCCGCGCTTCACCGGCCGCAACGACGTCATCGGCACCCTGCGCACGGCCCTCACCGAAGCCCCGCCCGGCGCCTCCACCGTCACCCTCCTGGGACTGTCCGGCGTCGGCAAGACCCAGGTCGCCACCGAGTACGCCTACCGCTTCGCCTCCGAGTACGACGTGGTCTGGTGGGTGCCCGCGGAGGACCGCCCCACCCTGCGCGAACGCCTCGCCGACCTGGCGCCCGCCCTCGGACTGCCCCGCGGCGCCGGAAGTTACGGGGAGCAGATCCGGGCCGTCCTCGAAGCGCTGCGCCGCGGCAACCCCTACCACCGCTGGCTGCTGGTCTTCGACGGCTGCGACAACCCCGACGACCTGACCGACCTGCTGCCCTCCGGCGCGGGCGACGTCATCATCACCTCCCGCAACCGGGAGTGGGCGGCCCGCCACACCAGCCTCGTCGAAGTCCCCCTCTACGCCCGGCCGGAGTCCGTCACCTTCATCCGGCGCCGGGCCCTGCGGCTCACCGCCCAGGAGGCGGACCAGCTCGCCGAGGCCCTGGAGGACTACCCGCTCGCCCTCGACCAGACCGCCGGCTGGCTCGCCGACTCCCCGCTGACCGTGGGCGACTACCTGGACCTGCTCCGCCGCCGACTGGACTCCCGCGAAGCCGTCATCGTCTCCGACGACTACCCGCTGCCCTTCCCCACCGCCCTGGCCATACTCCTCAACAACGTCCGGGAGGACTTCCCCGACGCCCTCTCCCTGCTGCGGCTGTTCGTCTTCTTCGCACCCGGCCCCGTGCCGCTGCGGCTGCTGCGCGAGTTCCCCGTCGAGGACGTGCCCGAGGAGCTCGCCGGGCTCATCAACGACCAGATCCGGTGGAACGCCGCCCTCAACAAGCTCGTCCAGTTCTCCGTGGTCCGCCTGGAGTACTCCGACCTCCCCGTCGAGGAGGGCGGCGGCGGCCTGGAGACCGTGCAACTGCACCGCATGGTCCACGGCATCGTCCGCGCCAACCTCTCCGAGGACGAGGCCGAACCCCTCGCCCGCGCCGTCCGCCAGGTCCTCGCCGCCGCCGACCCCGGCCGTCCCTCGGACTCCCGGCTGTGGCCCCGCTACGCCGAACTCGTCCCGCACCTGACCACCTCGGGGGTGCTGACCAGCAGCAACCCGCGCATCCAGAACTTCCTGCTGCACTGCCTGCGCTACCTGCTCCTGGCCGGGGAGTACCGCACCTGCCTGCGGCTCTCCGAGGAGACCGACCGGGTCTGGCGCACCCTCCTCGGCGAGGACCACCCCAAGGTCCGCGAGCTCAGCTACCAGTACGGCGGAGCCCTGCGCAACCTCGGACTGTTCCGCCGCGCCGAAGCCCTCACCCGGACCGTCGCCGACCGCCTCACCGAGGAGCGCGGCGAGCGCGACCTGGAGACCCTGCGGGCGCGCAGCGCGTACGGCGGAGTGCTGCTGTGCATCGCCAAGTTCGACCCGGCCCGGGAGATCTTCGAGCACTGCCTGGCCACCTACCGCGAACTGCTCGGCGAGGACGACGCCACCACCCTGGGCGCCCAGAACAACCTGGCCGCCACCCACCGGCTGCTGGGCCGCTACCAGGACGCGTACGACCTGGACCTGGACACCCTGCGCCGCCGCGAGCGAGTCCTGCGGCCGCAGCACATCTCCACCCTGTCCTCCGGCATCGCCTGCGCCATGGGGCTGCGGCTGATGGGCCGCTACCGGGAGGCACAGACCCGGCAGGAGCAGGGCGTCAAGCTCAACACCCAGGTGCTGGGGCTGGGCCACCCCCAGACCCTGCGCGCGGAGCACAACCTCGGCATGTGCCTGCGCCGCTCCGGCGACATCCCGGGCGCGGGCCTGCGGCTGCGCACCGTGTGGGAGCGGGCCACCCGCGTCTTCGGGGTCGACTACCCGTGGACCCTCATGGTCGCCTCCGACTACGCCACCTACCTCAGGGAGTACGGCGACATCGGCGAGGCCCGCCGGATCTCCGAGGACGTGGTCCGCGGCTACCAGACACAGCTCGGCCTGGCCCACCCGTACAGCATCGGCACCGTCGGCAACCTCGGCCTCGTACTGCGGGCCCAGGGGGAGCGCGCGGAGGCCCTGAACCTCGCCGAGCAGGCCCTGGCCGGGATGCGGGGAGCCCTCGGGGACCGCCACCCCTGGACCCTGGGCTGCGCCCTGAACGCCACCGGGCACCGCAACATCACCGGCCGCCTGGAGGACGCGCTCGCCCTGAGCCGGGAAACGCTGCGGATGACCGAGCGGGTGCTGGGCCCGGACCACCCGATGACGCTGAGCGCACAGATCGCCCTGGCCGCGGACCTCCGGTCGGTACGGGAGGACGTGGAGGCGGGCAAGCACGAGGACGCGGGCATCAAGTCCCTGACGCGGGTGCTGGGCCCGCAGCACGTCCACACGGTCTCCGCGAAGCAGCAGACCCGCCCCTACTGGGACTTCGAACCCCAGCCGTAGCCCCGCGCCCCGAGGGAGCACAGCTTCCGGCCCCGCCGGCGAGGCCGAAAGGGAAGGCCCGGCCCCCCTCAGGGTCCCTGAGGGGGGCCGGGCCTTGCGTACCGCTGAGCCGCGCAGCGACTAGGCCTCGAAGACCTCGTTCAGCAGGAGCTGCTGCTCCGCCTGGTGACGCTTGGCCGAGCCCACCGCCGGAGACGAGCCGTGCGGGCGCGAGATGCGCCGCAGGCGCTCGCCCGCCGGGACCTCCGCGCCGACCGCCAGGTCGAGGTGGTCGATCAGGTTCAGCGCGATGAACGGCCACGCACCCTGGTTCGCCGGCTCCTCCTGCGCCCAGATGTACTTCGCCGCGTTCGGGAACTTGGCGATCTCCGCCTGGAGCTCGGCACCCGCCAGCGGGTACAGCCGCTCGATGCGGATGATCGCGGTGTCCGTGATGCCGCGCTTCTCCCGCTCGGCCTCCAGGTCGTAGTAGACCTTGCCCGCGCAGAAGACGACCTTGCGGACCGCGTTCGGGTCCACCGTCGAGTCGCCGATGACCGGGCGGAACGAGCCGTTCGTGAACTCCTCCGCCTTCGACGCCGCGGCCTTCAGGCGCAGCATCGACTTCGGGGTGAAGACGATGAGCGGCTTGTGGTGCGGGTTGTGGACCTGCCAGCGCAGCAGGTGGAAGTAGTTCGACGGCAGGGTCGGCATCGCGACCGTCATGTTGTCCTGCGCGCACATCTGGAGGAAGCGCTCGGGACGCGCGGACGAGTGGTCCGGCCCCTGGCCCTCGTAGCCGTGCGGCAGCAGCAGCGTGACGCCGGAGGTCTGGCCCCACTTCTGCTCGGCCGAGGAGATGAACTCGTCGACGACGGTCTGCGCGCCGTTGACGAAGTCACCGAACTGGGCCTCCCAGAGGACCAGCGCGTCCGGACGGGCCAGCGAGTAGCCGTACTCGAAGCCCATCGCCGCGTACTCGGAGAGCAGCGAGTCGTAGACGTTGTAGCGGGCCTGGTCGTCCGACAGGTACTGCAGCGGCGTGTGGTCCTCGCCGGTCTCCCGGTCGATGAGGACCGCGTGGCGCTGCCCGAAGGTGCCGCGGCGCGAGTCCTGGCCCGACAGCCGGACCGGGGTGCCCTCCATCAGCAGCGAGCCGAAGGCCAGGGTCTCGCCCATGCCCCAGTCGATGGTGCCCTCGTCGATCATCGCCGCGCGGCGCTGCAGCTGCGGCAGCAGACGCGGGTGGACGGTGACGTTCTCGGGGATGTTGACCTGGGACTCGGCGATCCGCTTGACGACCTCCTGGGAGATCGCCGTGTCCACGGCCACCGGGAACTGCTGCGCGGCCTGGGCCGGCGGCACCGGGGCGCCGGCGGCGGGCTGCGTGGCGGCCTCGCGGACCTCCGCGAAGACCTTCTCCAGCTGGCCCTGGAAGTCCTGGAGCGCCTGCTCGGCCTCTTCCAGCGTGATGTCGCCGCGACCGATGAGGGACTCGGTGTACAGCTTGCGCACCGAGCGCTTCTTGTCGATCAGGTCGTACATCAGCGGCTGGGTGAAGGCCGGGTTGTCGGACTCGTTGTGCCCGCGGCGGCGGTAGCAGATGAGGTCGATGACCACGTCCTTGTTGAACGCCTGACGGAACTCGAAGGCCAGCCGCGCGATGCGGACCACGGCCTCCGGGTCGTCGCCGTTCACGTGGAAGATCGGCGCCTCGATCATGCGGGCCACGTCGGTCGCGTACATCGAGGAACGCGAGGACTCCGGGGCGGCGGTGAAGCCGACCTGGTTGTTGATGACCACGTGCACGGTGCCGCCGGTGCGGTAGCCGCGCAGCTGCGACATGTTCAGCGTCTCGGCGACCACGCCCTGGCCCGCGAAGGCCGCGTCGCCGTGCAGGGCGACGGGCAGGACCGTGAAGTCGGTGCCGCCCTTGTTGATGATGTCCTGCTTGGCGCGGACCACGCCCTCCAGGACCGGGTCCACCGCCTCCAGGTGCGAGGGGTTCGCGACGAGCGAGACCTTGATCTGCTCGCCGTCCAGGCCGGTGAAGGTGCCCTCGGCGCCCAGGTGGTACTTGACGTCGCCGGAGCCGTGCATGGACTTCGGGTCGAGGTTGCCCTCGAACTCGCGGAAGATCTGCGCGTACGACTTGCCGACGATGTTCGCGAGGACGTTCAGGCGGCCGCGGTGGGCCATGCCGATCGCGACCTCTTCGAGGCGGGCCTCGGCGGCCGAGTCGATGACGGCGTCGAGCAGCGGGATGACGGACTCGCCGCCCTCCAGGGAGAACCGCTTCTGGCCGACGTACTTCGTCTGCAGGAAGGTCTCGAAGGCCTCGGCCGCGTTCAGCCGGCGCAGGATGCGCAGCTGCTCCTCGCGCTCCGGCTTGGAGTGCGGGCGCTCGATGCGGTCCTGGATCCAGCGGCGCTGCTTCGGGTCCTGGATGTGCATGAACTCGACGCCGGTGGTGCGGCAGTACGAGTCGCGCAGCACGCCGAGGATGTCGCGGAGCTTCATCATCGACTTGCCGGAGAAGCCGCCGACCGCGAACTCGCGCTCCAGGTCCCACAGGGTGAGGCCGTGCTCGGTGATGTCCAGGTCGGGGTGCTTGCGCTGCTTGTACTCCAGCGGGTCGGTGTCGGCCATGACGTGGCCGCGGACCCGGTAGGAGTGGATCAGCTCGAAGACGCGGGCGGCCTTCGTGACGTCGTCGTCGTGCGAGGCGTCGATGTCCCGGAGCCAGCGGACCGGCTCGTAGGGGATGCGCAGCGCCTCGAAGACGTCGTCGTAGAAGCCGTTCTCGCCGAGCAGCAGGTTCGCGACGATGCGCAGGAACTCGCCGGAGGCGGCGCCCTGGATGACCCGGTGGTCGTAGGTCGAGGTCAGGGTCATGACCTTGGAGATGCCCAGCTTGTTCAGGGTGTCCTGCGAGGTGCCCTGGAACTCGGCGGGGTAGTCCATGGAGCCGACGCCCATGATGACCGACTGTCCGGGCATCAGGCGGGGCACGGAGTGCACGGTGCCCAGGCCGCCGGGGTTGGTCAGCGAGACGGTGACGCCGGTGAAGTCGTCCATCGTCAGCTTGCCGACGCGGGCGCGGCGGACGATGTCCTCGTACGCCTGCCAGAACTCGAAGAAGTTGAGGGTCTCGGCCTTCTTGATGCCGGCGACGACGAGCTGGCGGTCGCCGTTCGGCTTCACCAGGTCGATCGCGAGGCCGAAGTTGACGTGCTCCGGCTTGACCAGGGTCGGCTTGCCGTCCTTCTCCGTGAAGGAGTGGTTCATCGACGGCATGGCCTTGATGGCCTGGACCATCGCGTAGCCGATGAGGTGGGTGAAGGAGATCTTCCCGCCCCGGGCGCGCTTCAGGTGGTTGTTGATGACGATGCGGTTGTCGAAGAGCAGCTTCACCGGCACGGCGCGGACGGACGTGGCCGTCGGCACCTCCAGGGAGGCGTTCATGTTCTTGACGACGGCAGCGGACGGGCCGCGGAGCGTCACCAGCTCGGGGCCCGCGGGGGCCCCGGTGGCGGGCGCGGCGCCGGCCGCTCCGGAGGAGCCGGTGCTCGCGCCGGGGGCGGCCGCCCGGGGAGCTGCGGGGGAGGGAGCGGCGGCCGGGGCCGAGGGCGCAGGGGTCGCGGCCGGTGCGGCGGCCGGAGCCTGGGGGGTGACAGTCACAGCAGGGGCACCAGAGGGGGTGGCAGGAGCAGGGGCAGGAGCTGGCACGGGCGCGGAGGCTGAGGTCGGCGCGGCAGCGGCTGGCGCCGCCCCCGTGGCGGCGTCGGCGGTCTGCGGGGCCGCGGCGGCGGGGGCGGCCTGTGCGGAGGCGCCGTCCGTCGTCGGGGACTTCTTCGGCTCTTCGGACTTCACGGGAGCGACGGCGCCCCCGGGCTTGTAGTCGGCGAAGAAGTCCCACCAGGCCCGGTCGACCGAGTTCGGGTCCTGGAGGTACTGCTGATAGATCTCGTCGACGAGCCACTCGTTGGCTCCGAAGTTCGAGGCAGGGGTCTTCCCGCGCTCTGCTGCTTCGGTCGTGGTGCTCGAGTTACTGGGGGACTGTGGCGACACGGCGGCAACCGCCCTCTTCCGCTTCACAAGGTATGGACAGCGGGAATAAAGGCTACGCCTGTTGGGGGGCCTCATGCAGACCGGGCGGGACATCCGTCGCGCAGGTCACATCGAACGGCGGGTTTCGCCGCCCTGAATGGCGGGAAACACGCCTGGTTCGGGTAGGGGGCACCCAGGTTGCGGCCCCCTTGGCTTCGCACCCCTGACGGACCCCGGGTACGTGTGGCCGAGATCATGTCCTTCCCACTCGAACCCTACGTCAACGCGGCGCCTACGAACTGCCCGGAAGCGTGACGAGGATGCAGCAGCCCCGTGACGATTCGGCCACCCCGATCCGCCCGCCGTGCAGTTCCACCGCCCAGCGGGCGATCGCCAGCCCCAGCCCCGTACCCCCGTCGCCGCCGCGTGCGCTGCCCCGGTTGAACCGCTCGAAGACCCGGTGCCGCTCGCTCTCCGGGATTCCGGGACCCTCGTCCCGGACCTCCAGGGCCAGACTCCCCGGCTCGTCGCCGGCCCGGGCGCGGACCGTGACCCGGCCGTGGGCGGGGCTGTGCTTGACCGCGTTGTCGATCAGGTTCGCCACCACCTGGTGCAGCCGCTCGGCGTCCGCGTACGCCGTCAGCTCGGGCGGGAAGACGTCCAGGTGCAGGTGCACGTCGTTGCGGGTGTGCCCGCCGGAGCCGGAGGTGAGACCCGGCCGGCCCGCCGCCGCCAGCCCCGACTCCTTCAGCACCCCCGACAGGTACGGCCACACCTCGAACCGGCGGGCGCGCAGCGGGACCACGCCGTTGTCCACCCGGGACAGGTCCAGCAGGGTCTCCACCAGCCGGCCCAGGCGCTCGGTCTGCTTCAGCGCCGTCCGCATGGTCTCCGGATCGGCGGCCGAGACCCCGTCCACCACGTTCTCCAGCACCGCCCGCAGCGCGGCGATGGGCGTGCGGAGCTCGTGCGAGACGTTCGCCACGAGCTCCTTGCGGTGCCGGTCCACCGCCTCCAGGTCGTCCGCCATCAAGTTGATCGTGGAGGCCAGGTCGCCCAGCTCGTCGCGGCGGCCCGCCTCGCGCACCCGCCGCGTGTAGTCCCCGCGGGAGATCGCCCGGGCGACCGTCGTCATGTCGTCCAGCGGCGCCGTCAGGCTGTGCGCCACGAACTGGGTGATCAGCATCGAGGCGATCACCGAGAAGACCGTGATGAAGCGCAGTTCGGTGTCCGTGCGCAGGGCCACCATCAGCAGGCCGGTCGTGATGAAGACCGACACCACCACCAGCGTGCCCAGCTTGGTCTTGATCGAGAAGGGCGAGAAGGGCCGCAGCCCCACCGCCGGGCGCTGCCGCTGCCGCGGCCGGGCCCTGGGGTGCGGCGCGCTCACGCCTGCGCCGGGGTCTCCAGGGCGTACCCGACGCCGTGGACCGTACGGATCCGCTCCGCGCCGATCTTGCGCCGCAGGGCCTTGATGTGGCTGTCGACCGTACGGGTCCCGGACGCGTCGGCCCAGTCCCACACCTCGGCCAGCAGCTGCTCCCGCGAGAGCACCGCCCGCGGGGTCCCCGCCAGGCACACCAGCAGGTCGAACTCGGTCGGTGTCAGGTGCACGTCCTCGGCCTGCACCCGGACCCGGCGCTGCGCGTGGTCGATCTCCAGGTCGCCCAGGCGCAGCGTGGCCCCGCGCGGCGCGGTCGCGGCCAGCGTGGCCCGCTCCACCCGGCGCAGCAGCACGTGGACCCGCGCCGCCAGCTCGCGCATGGAGAACGGCTTGGTCATGTAGTCGTCCGCGCCCACCCCGAGGCCGACCAGCAGGTCGGTCTCGTCGTCCCGGGCGGTGAGCATCAGCACCGGGACCGGCCGCTGGGCCTGGACCCGGCGACAGACCTCCAGGCCGTCGAAGCCGGGCAGCATGATGTCCAGGACCAGCAGCTCCGGCAGCCAGCTCTCGGTGGCGGCGACGGCGGCCGGTCCGTCCGCGGCCGTCTGCACCTGGAAGCCCTCGGCGCGCAGCCGGGCCGCGATGGCCTCCGCGATGGTCCGGTCGTCCTCGACGACGAGCACGCGCCGCTGGGCGCCGGGCGTCGCCGATGCGCCGTTGTGGGTGGTGTGCGTCTGTTCCATGTCCCGGTTCCGCCCCGTGAAGATCTGCGTGGTGGGGTGCAGCGTAGAGGAGGCACCGGCCTGCGGCTATGCGGGGTTCGGACAGGGTATATGTGCGGAACGCCCTGGTCGCGGGCGGAATGTGACGGGTGTCGGCGGCCCCGCGGGCCGGGCCTGCGACCTCCGGGACGATGCCGCCGCGCGCCTGGGCCGGACCCGTCGGGGACCGGCCGCGGCCGGGGCCGGTCAGCCCGCCGTGAACGGGGGCAGCGCCTCCAGCACCTCGGCCAGCGACGGCGTCAGCGACGTCTGGTCGGCGGCCACCTCGAAGCCGCCGTACACGAAGGCGTACGTGAACCCGTCGAAGACGGTCTCCCCGCCCGTCAGGACCCGGGGCAGCCGGGGGAAGCCCGCCTCCCGCAGCGCCGCGGACAGCGCGGCGAGCGGTCCGGGCGCCAGCCGCCCGGTGCCCGCCTCCTGCGCCCGGCCGTCCAGCCGGGTCCACGCCCCGTCGCCCCTGACCACGAGGGTGTGCGTCCGCCCGGCGTAGCCGCCGCTGCGGGTGATCCGCACGAGGGTCTCACCGGGGGCGACCGTCGTGCCGGGGTCCGGGCCGGGACCCGGGCCGGTGGCCGGCGCCGAGGAGGAGGGCCCGGGCCCGGGCGCGGGCGGCGTGCCGGGCGCGGGAGACGCGGCGGGTGGCGCGGATGTGGCGGGCGATGAGGGCGGGGCGGGCGGTGCGGGCGTGGCGGGTGCGCTGGAGGACGCGCCGCCCCGGGGCCCTCCCGGGCGGTCCGGCGCGGGCGAGCCGCACCCGGCCAGGACGGCCGCGCCCAGCGACGCGGCCACGGCCGCGGCCACTGCTCGTAACGCTCGCACGCCCCACCTCCGCGGGTATCCGGGCCTCGAACCCCGAGTATGGAGTCCCCGCACCCGATCCGACAGCACCCGGAGGCCGCCATCCGCCGCATCGCCCCCAGGCGCACCGCCCCTTGGCGCATCGCCCCCTGGCGCGTGGTGCCCGCGCTGCTCGCCGGGCTCCTCGGCCTCTGGGGCCTGACGCGGGGCGGCAGCATGTGGCGCGACGAGTCCGTCACCTGGCAGGTGGCCCACCGGCCGCTCGGCGGGCTGGGGGAGCTGCTGGCCCAGGTCGATGCCGTCCACGGCCTGTACTACCTCCTCCTGCACGGGGTCTTCGCCGTCTGGGACGGCGGTCCGTTGGCGCTGCGGCTGCCCTCCGTCGCGGCCACCGCCCTCGCCGCCGCCGGGGTGGCCGCGACCGCCCGGCGGCTCGTGGGGGAACGGGCCGCCCTGCTCGCCGGAACGGTCTACGCCGTGCTCCCGCCGGTGCAGATGTACGCCCAGGAGGGCCGCTCCTACGCCCTGGTCGCGGCCGCCGTGGTCTGGGCGACGTACCTGATGCTGCGCGAGCGCTGGGCCGCCTACGCCGTGGTCCTGCTGATCGGCTGCTGGCTGCACGAGTTCGCCGTACTGGCGCTCGCCGCCCACGCCGTCTTCGCCCGGCGCTCGCGCGGCTGGCGCTTCGCCGCCGGGACCGTCGTGGTCCTGCTGCTGCCGCTGGCCCTGGTGAGCGCCCGGCAGGCCCAGGAGCAGCTCGGCTGGCTCGGGCGGCCGAGCTGGCAGGACTGGACGGCGTACGGGGTGCTCGCCGGCGCGGTGCTGCTGCTCGCCCGGGGCGCCGCGGAACGCGACGAGCGGGACCTCGTACGGGTGGCCGTACCGCTCGCGCTGCTGCCGCCCGGGCTGCTCCTGGCGGTCTCCCTGGTCCACCCCTGGTACGTCGACCGGTACGTGCTCTACGCCCTGGCCGGCTTCGCCCTGGCCGCCGGGGCCCGGCTGGCGGCGGCGCGCGGCCGGTGGCCGTGGCTGCTCGTCGCGGCGCTGCTGGTGCCGTGCGCGCTCTGGTCGGCGTGGCTGCGCACGCCCGACAGCCGCAAGGACGACGTGCTCGCGGTGGCCGCCGCCGTCCGGGAGCGGGCCCGGCCGGGCGACGCGGTGGTGTTCCTGCCGTCGCGCCGGCGCGAATGGTTGCTCTCCTCACCGGAGGTCTACGCGGGACTGCGCGACGTGGCCCTGGACCGCTCCCCGGCGGCCTCGCGCAGCCTCCAGGGCACCGAGCTGCCCTCCGCGGAGATCCGCGAGGCCCTCATCGACTCGCCGCGGGTGATCGCCCTGCTGGACCCTGCCGACCAGCCGCTGGACCCGTACCCGCGGGAGGCGGTCAAACGGCAGACGCTCGACGCGTGGTTCGACCGGTGCTCGGTCACCGCGGTGCGGGGCGCCCGTGTCGTGGTCTACGCCCGGCCCGGCGGCTGCCCGTAGAGGTGTCCCGCGGGCCGGACCGGCAGGACGGTCCCGGCCCCCGGCTCCGTGTGCGTGAGGATGGGGCGACCCGTGCCGGGCCGGCCGGCCCGCAGACCCGGAGGTGCCGCATGACCACGTACCCGAACTCCGCAGCACGGCGCAGCCCCGCCGGCGGACTCCCCGGGGCGCTGCCGGAGCCGCCGCCGGGGCCGACGCCCGGGCCGCTGCCGGGGCCGCTGCCCGGGCCGCTGGTCGACGCCGGCTGGCTGGCGGACCGGCTCGGCGCCCCCGGGCTGGTCCTCTTCGACGCCTCCGTCGGCGCGCACCGCGGGGCGGCCCGCAGGATTCCCGGGGCGCGCCCCTTCGACCTGGACGGCGCCCTGTCCGACCACGACGCCCCGGCCCCGCACGCCATGCCCGGGGCGGAGGCGTTCACCGAGGCGCTGCGGGCCCTCGGCGTCGACGACACCAGCACCGTCGTCGTCTACGACGGCGCCGGGATCTACTCCAGCGCCCGCGCCTGGTGGATGCTGCGGGCCATGGGCTTCGACCGGGCCGCCGTCCTCGACGGGGGCCTGCCGGCCTGGACCGCGTCCGGCGGGGCCGTCGAGCCCGCCGCCGCGGCGTACGGCGGCCCGCCCGGCACCTTCACCGCCCGGCCCCGCCCCGGCCTGGTGGTCGACGCCGCCGCCGTGGCCGCCGCCCTGGCGGACCCGGCGGCCGCCGTCCTGGACGCCCGCACCCGCGGCCGCTTCACGGGCGCCGACCCCGAGCCCCGCCCGGGTCTGCGCGGCGGCCACATGCCGGGCGCCCTCAACCTGCCGTTCGCCGAACTCCAGCGCCCCGACGGGCGGATGCGCCCCGCCGAGGAGCTCCGCGCCGCCCTCCACGCCCTGGCCGGCGACCGCGAGCACCTCTACTTCAGCTGCGGCTCGGGCGTGACGGCCTGCGTCCTGGCCCTGGCCGCGACCCTGGCCGGCCGCGACGGCCTGGCGGTGTACGACGGCTCCTGGAGCGAATGGGGGCTCCCGTCGGAGCTCCGCCCCGTGGTCACGGACCGCCAGGAGCCGCAGTCCGGGGGATGACCCCACCACGGGTGCGGGCACCGGCACCAGCGGGGCCGGGCCGGGCGGGACCGGGCAGTGCCGGGCGGGGCCGGGCCGGACCGGACCGGGCAGTGCCGAGGACGGCGGCTCGGCGGACCGCCCTCAGGGTGCGTCCTGCGGCCGGGCAGGCACCGTACGCCCCCCGGCCCCCGGCGGCCCCTCCGCTCCGGGGGTGACGACGGGCGCCAGGAGCGGGCGCTTCGCCGTACGGCCGTCCCCGCTGGACCGACCGCGCAGGCGGCGGCCGATCCAGGGCCCCAGGAAGCCGGCCGCCCAGCGCAGTTCGGCCGCCAGCGCCTGCGCGGCGCCGGGGACCGCCCGGGGCGGCAGCGGGTGCGTCCAGGCGTCGTCGGTGCCGGGCAGGAGCAGGGTGTGGGCCGCGGCCGCGGCGATCCGCTCGTGCCCCACGGGGCCGGCGTGCAGCCGGTCCGCCGTCCACAGCCGCGGGTCGGTCGTGACCGCGTACCCGCCGGTCTCGACGACCGTGACCCCGTGCCGCGAGGCGGCCGCGCGGACCCGGGCGTTCAGATCGGTCAGGCGCGGCGCGAGCGGACGGGCCAGGGGCGCGATCTTCGACAGGTCCGGGAAGGCGAGGGTGAACACGTGGGCCCCGGAGGCCGTGAGCGCGGCGAACACCGCCTCCAGCTCCCCGGCCACCCCCGCCGCGTCGTACCGCGGCCGGAGCAGGTCGTTGACCCCGGCCACCACGGAGACCAGGTCGGGCTCCAGGGCCAGGGCGGGCTCCAGCTGCTCGGCGCGGACCTGGCGGGCGGTGCGTCCGCGTACGGCGAGGTTCGCGTACATGAGCGCGGGGTCGGCGGTCGCGAGCAGCTCCGCGAGCCGGTCGGCCCAGCCGCGCAGCCCGGTGGCGTCGTCGCCGTCGCCCACCCCCTCGGTCTGGCTGTCGCCGAGGGCCACGTAGCGCGCGTACCCGCGGTATCCGGCGGCGCGGTGCCCCGTTCCGGGGCGTGCGTCCTCTCCGGGGCGCGCGTCCTTCCGCTGCCCGGTTCCGGGCAGGTCAGCGTCCCGCACGGGGCACCTCCCGCTCCCGCAGGACCGCGGCGGTGCCCCGGCACCAGTCCCGGTGCTCCTGCTCGAAGGCCAGGCCGCGCCGGCACGTCAGGTACGGGCCGACGGGTGCGCCGTGGCGCAGGAACTCCTCCTCGTCCACGTCGCCGCGCATCCGGGCCAGCAGCTTGGCGAGCAGCTCGATCTTGGCCTCGGCGGCGGCCGCGCGCGCCTCCAGCTGCGCGATCACCGGCCCGGCGTCGACGCGGTCGATGCCCTGGACCTTCACGAGGAGGTCGTCCCGGATGAACGAGGGCTTCGACGGGGCCGCCGCGAAGCGCTCCAGCTCGGCGAGCCCGGCGTCGGTGACCCGGAAGAGCCGCTTGTTGGGGCGGGTCTCCTGCACCACCTGGCGGCCCGTGACCAGCCCGTCCGCCTCCAGCTTGGCCAACTCGGCGTAGAGCTGCTGGGGCAGGGCGTGCCAGAAGTTCGCCACCCCCAGGTCGAAGGCCTTGGCCAGCTCGTAACCGCTGAACTCCCCGTCCAGCAGCGCCGCCAGTACGGCATGTCTCAACGCCATCGAGGCACTCCCTCCACCCGCTCCCTTGTCCGCACCCGCATCCTACTCAAGAATATGACTAATCACATTCTTGAGTACCAGGAGGGTTCATGGACACCGCTGACACCACCACCGCACGCTTCCGCGCGGCCGTCGAGGCGCGCGACCTCGCCGCCATGGCGGGGCTGTTCACCGAGGACGTCCGCCTCTACAGCCCCGTCACGTTCACCCCCTTCGAGGGCCGGCCCGCGGTGCTCGGGCTCCTCGGGGTCCTGCTGCGCACCTTCGAGGACTTCCGCTACGTCGGACAGCTGGAGGGCACGGCCGAGACCGGCGGGGACGGCGGGGAGCGGGCCCCGTCGGAGATCCTGATCTTCCGGGCCGTGGTGAACGGCCGGCAGATCCACGGGCTGGACCTCTTCCAGTTCGACGGGGACGGCCTGATCAAGGAGCTGACGGTGATGGTCCGCCCCTTGTCCGCGGTCCAGGCCCTCGGCGAGGCGGTCCGCAAGGGCCTGGCCGCCGACGGCCTCCTCCCCTAGCCCGGGGCTCCAGTCCGAGGCCCTGGCACGAGGCCCTGGAGCGGTACCCCTCCGGCCCGTTCGCCCCGGGCGAACGGGCCGTGGGGAACATCGGGCGGCGCAGCTGCATTGAGTCGGCATAGCTCAACTTCACTGCCGGAGGGAAAATCATGGCTTCGACGTCCGTCACGCTCACCCTGCCCGTACTGCCGCTCGACGACGAGGTCGTGCTGCCGGGGATGGTCGTACCGCTGGACCTCTCCGACGCGGAGGTGCGCGGCGCCGTGGAAGCGGCCCAGGCCGCCGCCGGCACCGGAAAGCCCCAGGTGCTGCTCGTGCCGCGGGTCGACGGGACGTACGCGGCCACCGGCGTCCTCGGAACCGTCGAGCAGGTCGGGCGGCTGTCCGACGGCGACCCCGGGGCGCTCATCCGCGGCCGGAGCCGGGTCCGCATCGGCGCCGGCACCACCGGACCCGGAGCCGCGCTCTGGGTCGAGGGGGAGACCGTCGACGAGGAGGTGCCCGACCCGCTGCCCGGCGCCGTCGCCGAACTCGTCACCGAGTACAAGGCGCTCGCCACCAGCTGGCTCAAGAAGCGCGGGGCCTGGCAGGTCGTGGACCGCGTCCAGCAGATCGAGGGCGTCTCCGCCCTCGCCGACAACTCCGGCTACTCGCCCTTCCTGACGCTGGCCCAGAAGGTGGAACTGCTGGAGACGGCCGACCCCGTCGCCCGGCTGAGGCTCGCCGTCAAGGCGCTCAGCGACCACCTCGCCGAGCAGGACGTCGCCGAGTCCATCGCCAAGGACGTCCAGGACGGGGTCGACAAGCAGCAGCGCGAATTCCTGCTCCGCCGCCAGCTGGAGGCCGTACGCAAGGAACTGCGCGAGCTGAACGGCGAGAAGGACGGCGAGGAGTCCGACGACTACCGCACCCGCGTCGAGGCCGCCGACCTCCCCGAGAAGGTGCGCGAGGCCGCGCTCAAGGAGGTCGAGAAGCTGGAGCGGGCCAGCGATCAGAGCCCCGAGGGCTCCTGGATCCGCACCTGGCTCGACACCGTCCTCGAACTGCCCTGGAACGAGCGGACCGAGGACGCGTACGACATCCGGGGCGCCCGCGCCGTGCTCGACGCCGAGCACGCCGGGCTGAGCGACGTGAAGGACCGCATCACCGAGTACCTCGCCGTGCGCAAGCGGCGCGGCGAGCGCGGCATGGGCGTGATCGGCGGCCGCCGCGGCGGCGCCGTGCTCGCGCTCGTCGGACCTCCTGGGGTCGGAAAAACCTCCTTGGGTGAATCCGTGGCCCACGCAATGGGCCGCACGTTCGTCCGGGTCGCGCTGGGCGGCGTGCGGGACGAGGCCGAGGTGCGCGGCCACCGCCGCACCTACGTCGGCGCCCTGCCGGGCCGGATCGTACGGGCCATCAGGGAAGCCGGGTCCATGAACCCGGTGGTGCTCCTCGACGAGATCGACAAGGTGGGCTCCGACTTCCGCGGCGACCCCGCGGCCGCCCTGCTGGAAGTGCTCGACCCGGCGCAGAACCACACCTTCCGCGACCACTACCTGGAGGTCGAGCTCGACCTCAGCGACGTGGTCTTCCTGGCCACCGCCAACGTCCTGGAGGCCATCCCGGAGGCGCTCGCCGACCGGATGGAGATCGTCCGGCTCGACGGCTACACCGAGGACGAGAAGGTGGTCATCGCCCGCGACCACCTGCTGCCGCGGCAGCTGGAACGGGCCGGCCTGTCAGCCGACGAGGTGGTCCTGGAGGACGCCGCGCTCCGCAGGCTCGCCGGCGAGTACACCCGCGAGGCGGGCGTGCGCACCCTGGAGCGGTCCCTGGCCCGGCTGCTGCGCAAGGTCGCCTCCCAGCACGAACTGGGCGAACGGGAACTGCCCCTGCGGATCGGCGCCGACGACCTGCGCGCGCTGATCGGTCGCCCGCACCACGTCCCGGAGTCCGCGCAGGACCCCGCCGAGCGGCGCACGGCCGTACCCGGCGTCGCCACCGGCCTGGCGGTCACCGGCGCGGGCGGCGACGTGCTGTTCGTGGAGGCCTCGCTGGCCGACCCCGAGACGGGCGCCGCCGGGCTCACGCTCACCGGCCAGCTGGGCGACGTCATGAAGGAGTCGGCGCAGATCGCGCTGAGCTTCCTGCGCTCGCACGGCGCCGAGCTGGAACTCCCGGTGGCCGACCTGAAGGACCGGGGCGTGCACATCCACTTCCCGGCGGGCGCGGTGCCCAAGGACGGGCCGAGCGCGGGCGTCACCATGACGACGGCGCTCGCCTCGCTGCTCTCCGGACGGCAGGTCCGCACCGACGTCGCGATGACCGGCGAGGTCTCGCTCACCGGACGGGTGCTCCCGATCGGCGGGGTCAAGCAGAAGCTGCTGGCCGCGCACCGGGCCGGACTGACCACCGTCATCATCCCGAAGCGGAACGAGGCGGATCTGGACGACGTGCCGGCCGAGGTGCTGGAGGGGCTGGAGGTGCACCCGGTGACGGACGTACGCCAGGTCCTGGAGCTCGCCCTGGACCGGGCGACGGCGGGGGTGCCCGTGACCGCGGCCGCCTGACCCGCCGGAGGCGCCCGGAGGGCGGCCGTCCGGACGGCCCGGGGCTCCGCCGCGGCGGGGCCCCGGGCCGCCGGCGTGCCCGCTGGGAAATACTGGGCCCCACACACCACCGAAGGAGCGGGACGTGCACGGGAGTGAAGACCAGGAGTTCCTTGCCCTGGAGCGGGAGCTGTCCGTCTTCCTCCGGCGGGCCCGGGCCTCGTCCGGGGAGATGGCGCGCGAGCTGCACCCGGAGCTGGAGCCCGCCGCGTACGGACTCCTCACCCGGCTGGAGGCCGCCGACCGCCAGCGGGCCACGGAGCTCGCCGCGTACTTCGGCGTCGGCAAGGCCACGATGAGCCGTCAGCTGCGGGCCCTGGAGGTCCTGGGCCTGGTGGCCCGCGAGCCCGATCCCGCCGACGGCCGGGCCTTCCTGGTCGGCCTCACGGACGAGGGCCGGAAGCGCTTCCTGCGGGTACGGGACGCCCGGCGCGAGCAGTACATGCGCAAGCTCGCCGACTGGGACCGCGGGGAAGTGGCGGAACTGGCCCGACTGCTGAACCAGTTGAACCAGGGCGCGGAGTAGCCCTCCGTCCCTGTCGGGCGCGCCCCCTGTCCGGCGCGCCCCCTGTCCGGCGGGCCCCCCGCCCGGCGCGCCGTCCGGCTGCACGAGCCCCGGTTGTGCGACCCCGGGGTGGAGCGCTCCCGGGTGTACGGCCCTTCCGTCCGGCGGCCCCGGCCCTACAGCTCCGCGTACGCCGCCGAGGCGTCGTCGTGGCGCTTGTGGCGGGCCGGCGGGCGGGCCGGGTCGCACTCCAGGGCGCGGACCCGGTCGATCAGGCCCTGCGCGCCCTCCTTTCGCAGCACCGCCAGGCACTGGGCCCAGTCGCCCTCCCCGAACGTGTCCGTCCACCGGCTCGCCCCGTCCGTCAGCGCGGCCACCGCCCGGACCAGCCCGCGCGGCGTGCGCCCCGTCACGGCGCGGGCCGCCACCGCCGGATCCGCCGCCGCCGTGAAGAAGCCGCCCTCCGCGTTGCGCAGCGCGTCCGTCGCCGCCACCGACCGCAGCACCTCGCGCGGGACGCGGTCCAGCCGGTCGTCGAGGACCGCGGCCACCTCGCCGTCGGGCGCCTGGAGGAGCAGGACGGAGTCGGACAGCACCAGGTGCTCCACGTACGCCCCGTCCCAGCGGACCACGACGACCGTCGCCTGCGGAGTCCGCACGTGAGAAAGGTCACAGGTGGCATGGTGTGCGTCGGCCGTGTCGCGGACGGCTTCGGCCAGGATGCGGTCCAGCGGCATGTCCCGCCGCGATCCGGACAGTTCGGTCAATCGGCCGCCGAGCCGCGCCGTGAACCACGGCACTCCGTGCACGCACCCGTCGCCCCCGCGCGGCGGCGTGACCCCGTCCAGGGCGACCAGGACACCGCCGCCCGAGGCCGGGATCGCCGCCGACAGCCAGTCCTCATTGGGGCGTTCCGCGCTGCCGGGGGCCGATGCGAGGTCGATGCGCATACGGACATACTGCCCCGCGGGGCGGGCGGCGCACGGCCAGGGCCGTACCCGCGCGGGAGGGGTCGGACGGGCCGTTCCCGGGCCGCCCGCGGACCCCCGGAGCCGGGTGCGCCGCGCCCCCGGCGGTGTGGGCGGGCATCCTGCCAAAGCCCCCGCCGATCTTTCAACCGGCCGTCCACGGGCGCGCTCTGACACGGGGTGTCCGAGTTGGTGGCCAACTCATCCGTGATGTTCACTCGTTCGAGTGGCCGGGTGGGCGTTGTGAGGCTCTCTCCCCATCACACTGCAAAGGTCTGTGGCGGTACGAGGGGGCAGGGGGCGTTTACTTGTTGACCGGCCGTTACCTCGGCCACACGAGTAGACGAGCTAGAGCCCACGTACAGGATTGCGAGCACCGGTGCAGAAGAAGCGGTCTCGGAAGAACGGCACCGCCCTCGACGGCCCGGCCCCCGCAGGACGCCGCGTCCGCGTGCGCCGCAGGCTGGTCGTCGGCGTAGCCGTCGCCGGCCTCACCGTCCTCGCCGCCGGCGCACCCGCCGTGGTGTCCGCGACGAGGGAACTCAACGACTCCCAGGGCCTGGTCACCCTCGCCGAGGAGACCGGCCAGACCCTCACCCTCGCGCACCTCCTCGGCGACGAGCGCGACGCCGTCGTCGAGTACGCCGCCAAGGGGCGCCCCGCCGCCGCCAAGGAGGCCGTCGCGGAGCGCACCGCCCGCACCGACCGGCAGCTCGCCGAAGTACGGGCCGAGGCCGGCGAGGAGACCGCCCGCGCCCTCGGCCGGATCCAGGCCGTCCGTACCGAGGCCGTCGACGGCAAGGGCAGCCCCCTCGCCGCCCACCAGGCCTACGCCGGGCTCATCGCCGAACTCCTCGCCCCGGGCGACCGGCTCGCCGAGCTGACCCCGCCGCGCGCCGGAGCCGCCCTCGCCACCACCCGCCCCCTCGCCCCGCTGGGCCAGGCCGTGGAACAGGCCTCGGCCACCCGTGGACTGCTGCTCGCCGCGCTGGCCGTCCCCCGCGGCGAGCAGCTCCCCAACTCCGCCGTCGTGGACGAGCTCACCACCGCCGCGCAGCGGGCCCGCGTACGGGAACAGGCCGCCCTGGAGGACTTCGCCCGGGCCGCCCGCCCCGACGTACGCCAGACCCTCGCCGCCACCGTCACCGGCCCCGAGGTCAAGGCGGCCGACGACCACCTCAAGCGCCTCACCGACCGCCCCACGCTGACGCCGGCCGACCGCAAGGCCGACGCGGCCGCCGTCGGGTCCGCGCTCACCGCGCGCATCGACCGCATGCGGTCCGTGGAGTCCACCCTCGCGGGCCAGCGGGCCACCGCCCTCGCCACCCTGCGCGACGACGACGTGACCCGGCTGGAGACCGTCGTCGCCGCACTCGGACTGCTGTTCCTCTTCTCCGTCGGCTTCGCCACCGCCGTCGCCCGCTCGCTGACCCGCCCGCTGTCGGTGCTGCGCCGCGGCGCGGAGCGGCTGGCGACCCCGGAGGGCTCGGTCGAGCCCGTGCGCTTCACCGGCCGCAACGACGAGTTCGCCGAGGTCGTACGCCACCTGAACGCCGTGCGCGACCAGACGGTGTCCCTGCACACCCGGATCGCCGGGCTCGACGCCGACCGCCGCCGGATCATCGGCCGCAACGAGGCGCTGGCCTCCAGCCGCGAAGTGCTGGACGAGGAGCTCTCGAAGCTGCGGGCGGGCCTGGAGGAGCACCGGCGCGTCATGTCGACGACCTCCGTCTCGCTCTCGCTGCGCACCCTGGGCCTGGTGGAGCGCCAGCTCGCGGTCATCGAGGAGCTGGAGTCCAAGGAGCAGGACCCGGACCGGCTGGCGACCCTCTTCAAGCTGGACCACCTGGCCACCGTGATGCGCCGCCACAACGAGAACCTGCTGGTTCTGGCCGGTCAGGAACACGGTCACGGCCAGGCGCTGCCGGTGCCGCTGGTCGACGTCATGCGGGCCGCCGTCAGCGAGATCGAGCGCTACGAGCGGGTCGACCTCGCGGCGCTGCCCTCCGCCGTCCAGGTCGCGGGGCACGCGGCCGACGACATCTCGCACGTGCTGGCCGAGCTGCTGGAGAACGCGACGACGTTCTCGCCGCCGGAGGTCAAGGTGCGGGTGTCCGGCTGGGTGCTGGACTCCGGCGACGTGGTCCTGTCCGTCGTGGACGAGGGCATCGGCGTCACCGAGGACCGGCTGGAATCGCTGAACTCCCGCCTGTCCACGCCGGAGGCGTACGACGAGGAGCCGGAGGCCGAGCACGGGTTGGGCCTCGGCCTCTACGTGGCCGGCCGGCTCGCGGCACGGCACGGGGTCACCGCCGAGCTGCGCGCCCCGCGGCACGGCGGAACGGAGGCCCTGGTGGTCGTCCCGGCGGCGCTGCTGCCCACGGGCCCGCCGACCTCGGCGGTCCACGCGCTGACCGCGCCGGGCGCGTCCTCCCTCCAGCTGCCGGGTTTCATCGCCGAGGCGAACGAGAACACCCTCCCGACACGCCGCCGCGGCCCGGCCTCGGCGACTTCGGCCCCGGTGTCGGCGTCGGCCTCGTCCGAGGAACCCTCCGCGGACGCGCCCGACCCGGACGCGCCCGTCCCCACCCCCGGCGCGGACCCGGCCGGGTCCGTTCCGGCCGGGCTCCCGGAGCCCGGGACCTCCCCGGCCGACGCCCCGCCCGGGTGGACCGCCGAACCGCAGGTGGAGCCGGTCCCGTACGCCGAGCCCACCCCCGGCGCGGACCCGGCCGGGTCCGTTCCGGCCGGGCTCCCGGAGCCCGGGACCTCCCCGGCCGACGCCCCGCCCGGGTGGACCGCTGAACCGCAGGTGGAGCCGGTCCCGTACGCCGAGCCCGCCGACGGCGCGCAGCCCGCCGGGCCCGACGCCGCCCCCCGTATCCCGGCGCCCGCCTCCGAGCCCGCCGACCCCGCCGCGGCCACCGGGTCCGTCCCGGCAACCGCTGACGACGCCGGTCCCGGCATCCCGACGCCCGCCGCCCGGACCCCGGAGCCCGCCGACCCCGCCGCCACCGGGTCCGACCCCGCCGACGCCGCCGAATCCGCCTACGACGCCGACGCGCAGGCGAACCGGCCCGAGGCCACGGCCGCCGTGCTGCCCTTGTCGGCCATGCCCGGCGCCGCGGACCTCCCGGAGCACACCGACGCAACGTCCGCCGCTCAGGCCCCGGCCCCAACCCAGGCCCCGGCCCCGACAGCCGAGCCCGCCGCAGGCGACACGGCCGCCGACCCCGACGCCCCCCGTGAGCCCGCCGCAGGCGACCAGGCCCCGGCCGCGCCCGCCCCCGAGGAGCAGCTCCTCGCCCGGGTCGTCCCCGACGCCCCGGACCCGCACACCCACACCCACACCCACACCCCGGCCGAGGGGAACTGGCTGCCCCGACAGGGCAGCCACCCGGCCGACACCGGGCACACCGCGGACACGACAGACACCGCCGAGCCCGCCGAGGCCGTCACCGACAAGGGCCTGCCGAAGCGGACCCCGCGCACCGTCGCCGCCGGCCGCGCGGACGACGTACGCCCCGACCCGCCGCGTCGGGTCGACGCAGACGAACTGCGCCGCCGGCTCGGTGGCTTCTACCAGGGCGCCCAGGACGGGCGCCGGGTCGTGGCCGCCGAACTGGCCGGCGACCACGACCACACGCAGGACCGGGGGCAGGACCAGACCGACCAGGGGGACACCGCACAGGAGGCACGCACATGACCGCGCCCAGTACGTACGGACTGAGCACCCAGGCCCGCAACCTGCAGTGGCTGCTGACCGACCTCGTCGAGGAGGTGCCCGGCGTCAACTCCGTCGCCGTCGTCTCCTCCGACGGGCTCCTGCTGCTCTCCTCCGATCCAGGGGCGGAAGCCGCGCAGGACCGCCCCAAGGGCCCCCGCGGGGCCTCGGCCGACCTCGCCACCATCGTCTCCGGCCTGGGCAGCCTCACCACCGGCGCCGCCGCCCTCATGGACGGCGGCTCCGTCAAACAGACCATGGTGGCGATGGAGCACGGCTCCGTCTTCGTCATGGCCATCAGCGACGGCTCCCTGCTCGGCGTGCACGCCACGCCCGACTGCGACATGAGCGTCGTCGCCTACCACATGGCCCTGTTCGTCGGCCGCGCCGGCCACGTCCTGACCCCCGAAGTCCGCAGCGAGCTGCGCCAGTCGATGGAGAACACCCCGTGAGGAGTCCGGCCTCCGAACGGCTGCCGATACGCGGCGCCGATCGCCGTCCCGCCCGCGTCCGCCCGTACTCCCTCACGGGCGGCCGCACCCGCTTCGCGCACGTCCTGCTCGTCGAGACCTTCGTCGCGACCCTGGACGCCAGGGTGTCGGAGCCGCAGAAGCCCGACCGGATGCCCGAGATGCCGGCCATAGTCGAGCTCTGCCGCCGCATGCGCACGATCGCCGAGGTCGCGGCCCTGCTGAAGCTGCCCCTCGGTGTCGTCCGCGTCCTGGTCAGCGACCTCGCCGACCAGGGAAGGATTCGCGTCTACGGCAGTGGCCACGGCACCGGCCGGCCCGAACGCGCGCTGCTCGAAAGGGTGCTCAGTGGGCTTCGCCGTCTCTGACCTCCAGGCGCCGGCCGACGAGCCCGCACAGCCCTGGCAGTACGACCGCTCCCGCGCGCCCGTCGCCGTGAAGGTGCTGGTCGCGGGCGGCTTCGGCGTCGGCAAGACCACCTTCGTCTCCTCCGTCTCCGAGATCGCCCCGCTGCGCACCGAGGCGGTGATGACCCAGGCCAGCCTCCCGACCGACGACCTGTCCGCGACCCCGGACAAGAACACCACCACCGTCGCCATGGACTTCGGCCGCGTCACCCTCGACGACGACCTCGTGCTGTACGTGTACGGCACGCCGGGCCAGAAGCGGTTCTGGTTCATGTGGGACGACCTGGTGCGCGGGGCCGTCGGCGGGATCGTCCTGGCCGACACCCGCCGACTGCGCGACTCCTTCCCGGCGCTCGACTACTTCGAGAGCTGCGGGCTCCCGTACGCCGTCGCCGTCAACCACTTCGAGGGCACACCGTCCTACGAGCCCGAGGACGTGCGCGAGGCCCTCACCGTCCCGCCCCACGTCCCCGTGGTGGTCATGGACGCGCGACGCCGCTCCACGGTCGTCGAATCCCTCCTGACGCTGGTGGCGCACGCCCTCGACAGCACTCCCGAATAGCACCGACCAGACCGAATCGAGAACGTGAGACATGCGCAAGATACTCGTGGTCGGAGCCGGTCAGTCCGGCCTCCAGCTCGCCCTCGGACTCCAGTCGAAGGGCTACGACGTTACCCTGATGTCCAACCGGACGGCGGACGAGATCCGCACCGGGCGGGTCATGTCCACGCAATGCATGTTCGACACGGCGCTCCAGCACGAGCGCGACCTCCAGCTCAACTTCTGGGAGCACCAGGCCCCCAAGATCCAGGGCGTGGGCGTCTCCGTCGGCGCCCCCGACGCCGGCCGTCCGGTCGACTGGCTCGGCCGCCTCAAGGGCTACGCGCAATCGGTCGACCAGCGCCTGAAGATGGCGGGCTGGCTCGACGCCTTCGTCCAGCGCGGCGGCCAGCTGGTCGTCCACGGGGCCTCCGTCGCCGACCTCGACTACTTCTCCCGGACGTACGACCTGGTGCTGGTCGCGGCGGGCAAGGGCGAGCTGGTCTCGATGTTCGGCCGCGACGCCGCGCGCTCCCCGTACGAGGCCCCGCAGCGGGCGCTCGCCGTCAGCTACGTGCACGGACTCGGCCCGCGCCCCGAACACCCGGACACCGAGGCGGTCCGCTGCAATCTGGTGCCGGGCGTCGGCGAGCTCTTCGTGATGCCCACCCTCACCACCTCCGGGCGCGCGGACATCCTGTTCTGGGAGGGCGTCCCGGGCGGCCCCGTCGACGCCTTCAACGGGGTCAAGGACCCGGCGGCGCACCTGGCGCTCACGCTGGAGCTGATGGAGCGGTTCACGCCGTGGGAGCACGCCAGGGCGACGGAGGTCGAGCTCACGGACGCGGGCGCCACCCTCGCCGGCCGCTACGCGCCGGTGG
Organism: Streptomyces sp. NPDC058674; assembly: GCF_042716505.1. Classification (NCBI taxonomy): domain Bacteria; kingdom Bacillati; phylum Actinomycetota; class Actinomycetes; order Kitasatosporales; family Streptomycetaceae; genus Streptomyces; species Streptomyces sp. NPDC058674. Next base: position 1,986 of record NZ_JBHXSC010000005.1, on the reverse strand, counting down.
TCCGCAACCCGGTCGGCCGCCTCCCCGGCGGGGGGCTGGTGCTGGGCGTCGCCGACGTCGTGGTGGCCAACGACCCGATCACCGGACAGGGTTCGAACTCCGCCGCCAAGTGCGCCGCCTCGTACCTCTCGTCGATCCTGATGCACGGCGACAAGCCGTTCGACGAGGCGTGGATGAAGGCCACCTTCGACAAGTTCTGGTTCACCACCGGCAAGCCGGTGACCCAGTGGACGAACGCGATGCTGGGCGTCCCGCCGGAGCACGTGCTGAACCTGATCGGTGCGGCCGGGCAGCTCCAGCCGGTGGCGGATCGATTCGCCAACGGCTTCGACAACCCGGCCGACTTCGACGGGTACTTCTACGACCCCGAGGACACGGCGGACTACCTGGCCGAGGTCTCCGCGTCGGTGGCCGCGGCCCCGGCGGGCACCCCGGGCGAGTCCTCCCCGGCCGCGGCCCCGGCGGGCACCCCGGGCGCCTCCTCGGAGGAGTAGCCGGCGTCGTCCCCCGCCCCGGCCGGGTCGGCCTCCCCGCCCAGCGGCGGGGGGACGAACCGGTCGAGCGGGGCCCCGTCCGGGTCCGGCCGGACCGCCCCCAACAGCGGGTTCGCGGCGATCGGCGACACCTTCACCCTCGCCCCCGGGCGCGGGGCCTGGATGACCTTGCCGTCCCCGATGTAGAGCCCCACGTGGGTCGCCTTCGGGAAGTACACGACGAGGTCCCCGGGCCGCAGCCGGTCCAGCGGCACCTTCGGCAGCCGCGCCCACTGCTCCTGGCTGGTCCGCGGGATCGAGCGGCCGGCGTGCGCCCAGGCCTGCGAGGTCAGCCCGGAGCAGTCGAAGGACGCCGGCCCCTCGGCGCCCCACACGTACGGCTTCCCGATCTGCGCCGCCGCGTACGTGAGGGCCGCGCCGCCGGCGGCGGTGGGCGTACCGGTACGGTCCGGCAGCCGGCCGGAGTCCACCAGCTCGCGCTGCGCCCCGGCGGTGTTCGCGGCCTCGCGCGCGCCGAGCTGCGCGAGCTGCTCGGGGGTCAGCGAGGCCAGCAGCCGCTCCACCTCCTTGAGCTGCGCCCCGACCTCCTCCTTCTGACGTCTCTGCTGCGCGGCCAGCGCCCGCTGGGCGTCCAGGGCCTTGCGGGCGCGGGCGGCGAGCGCGTCGGCCCGCTGCTCGCCCCGGGCCAGCCGCGCCAGTACGCCGGCCCGGCGCTCGCCCTCACGGGCGGCGAGCCGGCGCTGGTCGAGGGCAGCCTGGGGGTCGGCGGAGAGCAGCATCCGGGTGTACGGGGACAGGCCGCGGCCGCCCTGGTACTGCTCCCGGGCCAGCCGCCCGGCAAGGGCCTTCTCGGCGCCGAGTGCGCCACGGGCCTTCCCGAGTTCCGCGTTCAGCCGGTGCTCCTCGTCGAGCCGGGCGCCGAGCGCCACCTCGGTGGCGTTGTAGGCCTCCGTGGCCTCCTCTGCCTTCTGGTACAGCCCTTGGAGCCGGGTCAGGAGCACGCCGACGGACTCGGCTTCGGGGAGGGGCTCGGCGCTTGCGCCGGGGGTGGGGCAGGCTGCGAGGAGCAGCGCGACGATGCAGGCGGCGCGGAGCGGCCGATGAGACATGGGATCACCTCCGAGGCGGCCGATGCTGCCACGCCCGGTATGACAAATCCCCCACCGGTGTCGGCGAGCTGGGCGGGGTCACCCGGGTGGGGGTAGGGGGTGGGGCTTGGGGGGCTTTGGGGGGGCTTTGGGGGGCGACGGTGGGGCGGGGGCTTCGGGAGGTGGGGCGGGGGTGGTGGGGGCGGGGGCTTCGGCGGGGCGGGAGCGGGCGGGTTTGGGGGGTTCCCGTCAGTCTCATCGTCTCTCCGGGTCGGGCCGGTCCCTCAAGGGCGCTCCTCCTTCGTCGTAGCGTCGCTTCGCGATGGCCTTCGGCCACCCTTGACCGACCGTCCCGCCCCGGACATACGAAGACTGTCGGGAACCCCCCAAAGGAACGGGCCGGG